>JADGBV010000276.1 GCA_015231345.1 Planctomycetota bacterium | reverse complement strand
AGATTGTAAGGCCCATCCAGTTTTCAAAGCCTCAGCTTTAAGCTCTTCCATTCGTCCAGCAGGAACATAACCTTCGAGAACCTCTAAGGGGCCGTGCGCACTAAAACTATCACCGGCCATTATATGATCACAAGCATTGCCTCTTTCGACTAAGGCTTCTTGGAGTTTATAATCTAGCTGAGCGATTTGTTTAAGTTCGTTCTGACATGCTTGAATTTTAGCTTTAAGATCCTGAATGCCTTCTTCGCATTCAGCTAATGATCTCTGTGGCAATGGCAGTTTAGGTATGGTCTCATCTATGGCTGTTGTACTTAATATCACAAAGTAGACTTGACCTGCCTCTCGTTTTATTTCCTGAACAAATGAACCTTCGGGAAGCTGATCTGGAGCATAGTCTTCTTCGCTGGTGACACATAACTCGATACCGAGCCCTTTGCCTCTTAATTCAGAAACTTGCTCTGGCGAAAAGTGTCCCCAAACGGCAATCTTTTCTCTTTCCATCTCCAGTTGATATAAATCTTCTTGATCACCCTCCACACTTTGCAGGCGAGACAAAGCAGCTTCTGCTAATTGCGCGGGCGAGTTAGATTCGAAGGTCTTAACTGAAACTGTTGAAGAAAACTTATAACTTTGTAAGCCATGAACTGCACTTTGAAGTGATTCATATGCCATTAGGCTATCGAGATAATCATGAGACTCGTGCCCTAGAGATTTAATATGAAAGAGTTCAAGCTCTTTTAAACGCTCCAATGTTTCATCCCGCTGTTGGGTCAGGATGACCAAAGTGATCTTGTTCACTTTTTCTATCATGCTGGTTTATCCCTTGATGCGAGTTTCTTTTTGGCCATTTTGCCTCGACCTACGGCAGCAGTTTGCTGATCGCCCATAGCAATTTGAATCACACGAATATTTTCTTGGCATTCTGGAATTTTAATTTTCTCAAAGAGGTTCACACGTTGAGTCGTCACACGTAACTCTGCTTCCAGACGTGATTTTTGCTCTTGCAAAACTTGGGTCGTTAATTCTGCTATAATAATCTTCTCAAGATAGTCCATACCTTCATCTACCCAAAGAGCAGATTCAAAAAGGTTTACATGGCGATCCTTGAAAATCACTTCATCTAAAACGGGCAAGTCGACACCAGCAATGCATTTGGTTGATAGTTTAATATCTTCAACGATCACATTCTCTTCAATCAGAGCCTTATCGCTGGTATTATACAAACCAATCCATTCATTAATGGCTTTCTTATCTTCCTCCACTTTTTTACTGTGGAGTTTGATCTCTTCGTGAAGTTTCATCACCTCTGCTTGCAACTGTTGTTTCTTCAGTTGCAACGTTGGTAAGAAGCGAGTAAAACGCTTCAAAGAGTCCCGTTGGGTTTTAAGCTCTGTTTTACTTAACTTGATCTTAGCCATCGGTAACCTTTAGACTTAGTTAGAAGCCTCCGATTTTTTCGGCCAGAATTTCTCCAACATATCTGTCTTGATCCCAGTTTCTTCAGGGTCAAAACATTCTGCCAGAGCGGCCCAACCATCGTCTAGTGCGTCTTCAAGAGCAACATTCTTACTTAGGTCCATCATGCGAGTTTCAAAAAGATCTCCGTATTGAAGCAACTTGGTATCCCAAGTACTCATGCGAAAACCCATTGATTGTTTTTCTCGAGACTCTAAGCAGTCAGCATAAAGACGAATCATTGTATCCATAATTGTCCGGTGATCATCACGAGTCACTTTATTCACGTTTTGTTTCAGACGACTCAATGAACCAAAAGGATCAATCTTGCCACCTTTGAGATAAAATTGACCTTCCGTGATATAACCTGTATTATCAGGCACAGGGTGAGTCACATCATCACCAGGCATTGTTGTCACTGCCAAAATGGTAATCGATCCGGCACCGTCAAAGTCAACAGCCTTCTCATAACGAGCAGCTAATTGCGAATACAAGTCACCAGGGTAACCACGGTTACTAGGAATTTGCTCCATTGTAATGGCAATTTCTTTAAGCGCATCTGCAAAGTTAGTAAAGTCAGTCAAAAGAACCAAGGCTCTTTTTCCTTCAACGGCATAAGCCTCAGCTACGGCCAAACACATATCGGGAACAAGTAGACACTCTACAACCGGGTCGGCAGCAGTATGAATAAAAAGCACACTTTTATGAAGAGCACCATGTTCATCGAGAGTATCACGCAAATACAGGTAGTCATCATATTTCACACCCATACCACCAAGGATAATCACATCAACCTCGGCCTGCATAGCAATTCGAGCTAGAAGTTCGTTGTATGGTTCACCTGGAATTGAGAAGATAGGAAGTTTTTGAGACTCCACCAAGGTATTGAAAACATCGATCATGGGAATACCCGTTCGAATCATGTTTTCAGGAATGATTCTTTTGGCTGGATTGACCGAAGGACCTCCAATGTCAATTAGAGCTTCATCCAACTCTGGTCCGTTATCACGAGGAACACCACTACCATTAAAGATACGTCCGAGAAGTTTTGGACTCGAAGAGACTTGCATGGAATGTCCCAAGAATCGCACCTCATCACCCGTGGACAAACCACGGCTACCAGCGAATACCTGAAGGTAAACTTGATCTTGATCAAGTCGAATCACCTGAGCCAAAGAGGCACCATGACGAGAATTGATCATGGCCAATTCTCCACTGGCCACATTTTGAGCCTCAAGCATGATTACATTACCAGCAATCTGCAGGATACGGTTATAGACTTTACGCATCTTGAGCCTCCTTAATCATCGCTTCAATCAATTTAACCTTCTCATCATAGGCTTCAGTCCCACTGGCTATGAAGTTCCAGTCAATAAAAAGCTGACGTAGGCGGTTAAAATAAGTTCGAATTTTATCTTTATCACCCAAGGCAAACTTGGCTGTCAGCACCATCATCAGAGTATTGAAGACTTCCTGTTGACGCTCTACACTACAAGCACCGTCAACATCATCAAAAGTATCTTGCTGCAAATAGACAGCATCGAGGAATTCTCCTTTCTGATAAATAATATAGTCATCGTTAGAAGTCCCTTCTTCACCAACAACCATCATCATCTGATGCACATCGTGACTTCTTTTGAGAATACTTCGGGCAGTGGTTACTTGGTCGTTATCTACGACACTTTTATACTTACTCCAAGATTCAAGGGGGTCAATGGATGGGAAGCGGCGCGCATTCGCCCTGGCCCTCGATAGACCGAGAAAACAACCAACAACCTTGAGTGTTCCTTGAGTCACGGGCTCTTCAAAGTTACCACCGGCCGGACTCACCGTACCACCAATAGTCACACTTCCCGTTGAACCGTCATCCAACTCCACCAAACCTGCTCGTTCATAAAAACCAGCAATGAGAGATTCTAGGTAGGCTGGAAAGGCTTCCTCTCCAGGTATTTCTTCCAAGCGGCCGGACATTTCACGCAAAGCCTGAGCCCAACGAGATGTAGAGTCAGCCAAAAGAAGAACATGGAGTCCCATTTGCCTATAATACTCAGCTAAAGTAACAGCCGTATAAACCGAAGCTTCACGAGCCGCAACAGGCATAGAACTTGTATTACAAATAATAATAGTTCTATCCATCAATGTTTTCCCTGTTCGTGGGTCAGATAAGTGTGGAAATTCTCGCAGAACCTCTACCACCTCACCAGCACGCTCACCACAGGCAGCTACAATCACAATATCAGCTTCAGAATGCTGAGAGAGCGAATGCTGCAATACCGTTTTTCCAGCACCAAAAGGGCCCGGTGTACAAAATGTTCCACCACGGGCTACAGGGAAGAAAGAATCGATTAAACGTTTCTTCGTCACCAATGTATCGACAGGCAAGACTTTTTCTTTATAGTTAACAATAGGCTTTTTGATAGGCCATTTCTGAACCATGGTCACATCATTTTCTTGACCTTTACTATTCTTAACTTTACAGACAACAGTATCTACATTATAACTTCCAGGATCGACCACCCATGTGACTGTCCAGGTGTCAGACCAAGAAAAAGGAATCATCACTCTGTGTTTAAAAATACCTTCAGGCACAGTACCAACAGTATCGCCAGCTTTTACGCTATCGCCAACTTTGACTGTTGGGCTATAATCCCAATCCACATCCCTATCTATGGGATCAAGGTAGAGGCCTCTTTCAAGAAAGAAACCACTCTTCTCAGCCAACTTGTATAATGGATTTTGCAGACCATCATAAACCTGTTTTAATATACCTGGCCCAAGCTCCACACTGAGCAAGTCGTCGGTAAATGCAACTTCATCTCCTACCGATACCCCACTGGTATCCTCAAAAACTTGCATTTCGGCTTCTTGTCCGCGGATACGGATGACTTCACCCTTGAGTTGAGTGCCTTTGCAGTTAATTGTAGCAACTTCGTTTTGCAAGACACTTTCATCGAACCTTACACGTACCAAGTTACCATTAACTCCAGTGACACGTCCTTTCTTATCAGGCATTTAAACACTCCCTTAGAAGATCTGAGTCGAGTTGAGCTTCCAGAAGCTGATTAAAGGCCTTATGGCCCTCTTCTGGGATAACAAATGAATATTTTTCGGCTATTAATAATTTCAACCGATAAGCAACAAGAACATCAAAGTCGAATTGATGCCCCACAAGTAAATTATCTAGAAACTGCCAACGCAGTTGATCTAAATGCTCTTCACCAAGTAAAGGGCCACGTTTTTGCGCCTCCAAAACCTGGTTATCAATATTTCCAAAAACTTCGATTTCTTCAGCCAAAAAAGCCTGAGGGTCAGTATTATATTTACCGGCACGAAGTTTCACAATGGCATTACGTAAAGAAGTATCGTATTGATTCCACTTTCCAAGCAGGTCACTTCGCTGATCATAAGCACTTTTGGGTAAAGTTCCCAGCTCTGAAATAAGCTGAAATTGATCAAGGGAAAGCTGTTCTTCACATGAGCTTAAGAATTCAGAGCTACTCACTAAAGGCTTCTCACCCAAGCGAATCTCTGGCAGAGAACTAATGAAATAATAAAATGATCCACTCATTTATTATTCTAGCCTTCAGTCTTAAGAGCGTCGAGAACTCTTGGTCTCAAGTAAGCACATAAGAGCTCACTTACAGCTTCGCTCGTAAAGTCGTGCATGAGGCTATCGCCGGAAAAGGAAACTTTTAAGCCAGCTTCAATTCCAGGAACAGGTTTAATTTCGATACCACCTTTAAACTGATCAGTCAGTTGAGCAAGAAGGTAACTCTGTAAAGCAGAAGCGTCACTTTCAGAAGCCAAAGCTTGCAGGCTCGCATCAGGGCCTTTCGCATAGGAAGAAGCCAATGCTTCAATAATTTTTCCTAATC
>JADGBV010000275.1 GCA_015231345.1 Planctomycetota bacterium | reverse complement strand
TATTTTTTTATTTTGATCTGTTTGCGCTTTATTCAACACCTTATTTTTCTCTGCTTGTTGAATTGATTGTTGGGCAATCTCTTCAGCAGTTCCAAAACCTGTCTGTCTACCGCCATCCAAAACCAGAACTTTATTTGCAATGGTAAGCAGGTCTGGGCGGTGATGGGCCATCCAGTCTTGGTGGTCGAGTAAAACAAAACGGTTAAATGTTCGTTCTTCGGTTTTCAGCAAATCACTCAAAGTGGTTGTGTGAGTTTCTAAACGATGGATCCGACTTGCTATAATATCGAAGTTCTCTTCTTTCAGGTATGCCGGACAGCAATTTTTATTGTAACTCCCTGTAAGATAAACTGACCAGAAATAGTTTTGGTTAAGTTGCAAGTTGGTCATAACGTGACGAATCCGGTCTTTAATAAACACTGCCAACCCTCCAGTAAAATCCTTCTGAATGAGTTTAATCTGAGCTCGAGGTACGCCCAATAGACTCATTATAAATGCATTGCTCACAAAACGGTGAGATAATTTATTCCAAATCATAGGCTCAAGTTGATCGTAAATAATTTTTTGTTCTTCTAGGTCTTGGCAGGTGAGTAGTTCTCTTAACTTTCTGCGTATCTTAGGACGTGAATTAAGAAATAAATACCTAAACACCCAAGCACTAGTGCCAGCACCACCATGATAATAGAAACTTCTGCGAAGTTTTCCAGGCTTAAAGTATTTAATGTTATCATCCCAGTATTCTTGATGAACAAAGGGGAGGAGGTGACGGATACTAGCATAAGTTTCTTTGTAGGTAGGGCTTGAGCCCATACCAAAAAACGCGAACAAAGACTCGTAATCACTACCGGTATAGAAAGCTTTTTTCAGTTCCAAAAGGGCATTTTGCCTGTAATTCATATCAACCCCATGCACTTCAGCTGGATCATCCAACAGATATTCTAAAGCATTACAACCTGCACTAGAAATGACGATAATACGACTTTCCTCATTAATTCCTAACAACTCACGATCTACAGCGGGGTCTTCCCAGCACGTATTATAAATGAGTTGGCCTCGGTGGACACGTTTAAAAATAGAATCGTGAAATTTTGCTTTGACATTTCTGAGGATTCGCTTTTTATTCATATGCTAAAGAACAATGGTTAGAGTACAGTTAATTTAAGTGAGTTGTATGAGCACAATATAAGAGCTATGTTAATCTCGTATTACGCTTTTATTTAATGAACTATGTTTTGCTGTGAATATCCAGAAATGCTTGAGTCCCTTTTCCAAAAGCAAGCATTCTTCTCCTAAAGTTTCCACTTCGTGTTGCAAAATCACAGGGGAGACCTCCTCACTTATGGGTTGATTTTGGCTTTTTGCTTTAACATCCTCTAGTGATTTTTGGGAAACGGTATAATCGCTTTGGGGAGAGTTAGGTTTCTTCAGCTTAAGAATGTAAGTCTTAACTCTCATATAATGGGCCAGATCCTCGGGGCTGGAAAATTTGGCACATTGTCCTGGCCCAATCGCTTTTCCGATACACAGATCAACACCCTTACTACTTTTATTCATAAGTTCCCTGGGCAACATGATAGTTCTCAAGCTTGAGTGCACCAGTCCTAATGCTTGAAATAACATGCTGTTATTTCCGTTAAAATATATAGGTAATACTGTTGCCTTAGTTCTCTGGGCTATGGAAGCGATATGGGTATTCCAGGGAGGATCTTCGATTTTGCCTTTTTTAATCGAGAAAGAGGAGACCTCTCCTGCTGGAAATGCAATCACCGACTTTTCATCTTTAAGCCAGCGCATCATAGACCTTAATGAAGAACCGTTCCCTGACATAGCTTCTCTTCCCTTAAAGGCATCAACGGGAATAATATCTTTTTCGATCTCTTGAATGAGGGACAAGAAGTGATTCCCGAGAATTTTAACATCTGAACGCACCTTATTAATTAGGGAGGCGATAATGATCGCTTCTAAGGCGCCAAAAGGGTGGTTAGCTACAATAATAAGAGGGCCAGTGGTGGGGATATTTTTCAAGTCGTTTTCGCTATAATTGAGCGAGACACCTAGGTTTTTTAGGCAAGCGTCAAAATAATTATTATCCGCAGAACTCTCTTTTGTGTCCAAGTAGGCTTTATTTAGAGAATCTATGGATAATGCTTTTTCTACTGGAGACTTGATACATTGGAAGGCTCGCCGCAAAGTAGTAGATGGCATTGCCGTTTCGATGTCAATGAGTTTCGCTGGTGCAGTCATAAGATAGGGGGGCTCTATTATTTCTAATGATACAATTCTAATCTCAAAAAGTAGATCTGTGCGAGATTAACATTTAGATTATGTGAGACTCTCTATTAGCTCATTAATGAGAAATAAACAGGCATATTTCACCTTAGAGTCAAACCGTATTAATTAACCCGCAAAACACCTCTTTTTGAGAGGGGAATCTTGCAAACCGATGAAGATGCCCCTAATCTATCAATTGATCAATTTAGCCTCAACAGCGGCAATTTCGCGGTTGGCAAATTCGTCGGTGAGTAGCCACTGCTGATAGAGCCCTTTGACTCGTCTTAGATGAGTATCAACGGCGGACTTCCTCCATGTAGGCTTAACATCTGCGGGAATATCTTCTTCGGCGATGGGAGGGCGTATACGCTTGACTGGAGCTTTATAGCCATAGTCATAGACGTATAAAGGCAGATCTTCTGCCGGCACCAGATGGCGCCAAAGAAAAGCCTGCATCCTGTCCTCTGCCGGAATCGCTTTATTTATGATGGTTTTACCCTCAACGCTTGCTGTCCCAACCAGGTTTACGAGAACCGGTTCATCCATGCTCTTAAGTTTATTTGAGAGTTTTATCTTAATTGATTCCTTGTTATCCCAAAGCGTTGCTCCTGGCGAAGTCACACCCTCCGGTAGGTTTTCGAATTTCAGTTTAATCGGTTTATTGAATCCATCCCGGCGTATGGCGTAGATAGTGACGGGCCAGCCGTCTTTTTTGCCGCGTAGGGTAATTCGCGAAGGAACGACTCGCAACTCGAAGTCCGGCATAGGCTGGCTTATCCTTAACCGGTAGGAATACGCCTTGCCTGCGTGGCGTCGGGTATCACTTATATGAACGTAATAAATGCCATCAACAGGCAGTTTGGTCATCAAATAGGAGTCAGCATGATCGGTGGCCAGTCCCGATGCCACATCAAGGTGATCGTCGTTTAAAGCGATCACTTTGCCTTCACTATTGGTGATTTTGATAAAGGAATCAAAAGGTGAGCCGAGCCGGCGCGCCATGACTTCAGTCACAATCGTTTCTCCAGCCTTTCCCTGTACTTCGAAGACATCCCAGTCCCCCGGATGGTCCGAACGTCCGTTGATAATAACTGGCAATGTCACTTTCTGTGCCTTGGAGGAGTCGTCTTTGACTTCCTTATCTCTATACTCAGGCAATGTATCCAGTGAGAAATGAGTTTTATTGGAAATACTTTTCTGAACAGAGGCGGCAACCAAATACCTTCCTTTCTGAGCGCCCTTAGGAGGAGTTTTAACAACTGCTTTTTCGAGGTTTAGGCCTTCCATGTCCACCTTAGTCTGTTTGCCGACGCCGCCGCCCAAGGGAAAGATACTGGTCAAAAAAGGCAACTCACCAATGGTAATTCGATAAGTAAAACTCTCTCGACCGCGAAAGATGGCGTCATTTATCGTAAGGACATACTCGCCATCCTCAGGAACCGTAAAGAGAAGTGTCGGATCGGGATTAAAACGATAATCGTCATTATAGGCCACCTCATGGCCGGCATCGTTGTGAATCCTCAATACGGCCTGAAACCAACCGGGGACACCATCGGCAACATAAGGGACGAGATCTCGAGCCTTACAAGTCACCACTATTTCCTGCCCCTTACTCGCCTTAAAACGGTAACGGTTTACTTCCCCACAGGCGATCTGACCGTTCATGGTGCAGGGTATGGGTATGGTATACTCTGCTTCATCCGGCGGCCTTTTGCGCTGAGCTAATGATTCTTTTCCAAGAGTTGGCTTCTTCCAGGTTTTCATGGGTTTCCTAGCCACTTCCGGCACTTGTCCCACGTAAAAAGGAAGTGGATTAGAAACGCCCTTTTTTGTCTGCACTCTGATTTCGCGACGGCCTGGAGCGGCATCGGCGTCGATGGTAACCTCAGCAAAGATGAGTTCAGTGTGGGCGCGCACAGCTGGATTGCGTTCATCAGCGGCGAAGATTCGTTCAATGCGCTCAATCAGGTTCTGCTTGGCCAATTCTTTTTCTGAATTAGTAGGTATTCTCTTAAGAGTTGATTTCTTATTGTCTTTTTTTGAAGGCTTTGGCAGGGGTGCATTACAGTCTTGACAGACCTTAGTGCCAAGAGGGCTGAGGCCACCACAAGCCGGACATACCAAGCCACTTACCTCTGGCGGCCTGGCGCTCGAGGGAAACTCAAACCAGGCCATTTTTTCCACCATGGAATCACTGATAGTACTGTTCTTCTTTTTTAATTCTTTGAGCTGAGCCCTGAGCAATTTTTGTTCCTGATTGTCCATCACCTTATAGTGATCGACAAGCCGCACAGAAACTCCTTCTCCGCACACACTCAGTCCTGAAGTATGAGCGAGCTTCTGTCCGCCCAACCTGATAGTAAAAGTCGTACCTTGCTGGCCACCGGCTGGATAGACATAGCCGACATACTGATTCTGCGCCTGGATTGTATTTAATCCCAAAGCGAGAAGAAGGTGGACCAGGATCAAAAATCCTTTTACTCTGTTCATCAATAGCTCCAAGGTATTCCCGGTCAGATTAACTCTTCTAGTAGTCCCGTTGACTTCATGCCCTCTTTTTCCGTATCCAGCACCTTGGCATCGAAGCCAAGCGGATGAGGTAGCGAGGCGTTAGCATCGATACCGGCCAGTAGATAAAAGGTTCCTAATAGATCTGCCGGGTAGACAGCCCTCTCCTGAACATTTTCACCCAACTCATCAGAGGAGCCAAGCACTTGCCCGCCTTTAAAACCTCCGCCAGCGACCAGCGTGGTAAAGACTGAACCGAAATGATTGCGCCCACCATTCCATGGTGGCTCCCAGTATACTTTAGGCGACCTGCCAAACTCGCCGGTGCACCAGACGAGGGTGCTATCCAATAGGTCACGTTCTTTCAGGTCCGCCAAGAGCGTTGCTAGCCCCTGGTCCAGCCAAGGGCATTGCCTTCTCATAGTCGAAAAGTGATTGGAGTGCGTATCCCATCCGCCAGGAAAACTGATAGTAACATAGGGCACCCCTGCTTCAACCATCCGCCGAGCAGCCAAGCACTCCTGACCAAAGGTATTCTTACCATAACGATCCCGCAAGA
>JADGBV010000274.1 GCA_015231345.1 Planctomycetota bacterium | reverse complement strand
TGATAGTTGCTTTGTAATGTCTACTAACTTTTTTGTCAGATCAGTGAGTGTGGAACTTTGATTTTGAATGTTACTGACCATCGTCGAAAGACTCTTTCCCATGGTTTGAAAAGAATTGCCTAATTGGTCCTCTTGAGAAGCTAAATGAAAGTCGATGGTCAGGTTCCCCTTTGATAGTTCCTTTACTTCATTCGCCTTCGTTTCAATATATTTTTTGAAGGCTCTTATGGATTCGGTAGCGTGAGAGATTTCATCATTTCGCTTCGAATAGTCTGATAAGGCTGACTCTTCAGAATCATCCAGACTTAAAACTCCTTTTGAATATTTCTTTATAATATTTGAGATAATATTAATAGGTTTTGAAATATAGCTGGAGACTAAGAAGCATATGATCGTTAATACGATAATAATCAATATAATCGTGATCAAAATGAGCTTGAGAAGCTCCTGAGCATCTTTTTCGATGATTGCCTTTCTGAGACTGACTGTTTCATCGATATCATTAATGTATTCACCTGTCCCAACGACCCAGTCCGTTCCTTCCACAAGTTTGACATAGGACATTTTTAGAAAACCAACATCCTTATCTTCCCCTGGTTTGGACCAATAATAAGAGACGACCCCTTCTCCAGCTTTGGCTACCGCTTTGTTCATTTCTACGAAGAGAAGTTTGCTGGATATCTCGGCGACACTGCTGTCCAAAACCACTCCATTTACGGAAAGCTTCTTCGTTCTATCGTCAGCCACTGCTGCTAAACTTTTGCCATCTAATGATGGTTTGGTGGGGTGCATAATCATAATGGGATTTTCAGGACTATTTTGATCATATCGATGAATCCAAAAATAGCCCGATGCGCTGGATCTTACTTGCTTGATGGTTTTGAGGCACTCCTCTTCTGAAATATTGCTGGCAAGCATACTACTAATGGATGTGCAGACAGTATTGACTTGACTCTTAAGTTTATTCTCCACATTTGCTTCAGCATCCAAGCGGATTTTTTTCAACTGACCAATTTTGTTGGACTCGACGAACCTCTCTGTGAAGAAAATAAGCAATATGAGCCCTAGGGTGAGGGGAGCTATTGTGCCAATGAGAATTTTATACTTAATAGTCATAGAGCTACCTGCAAATTGGGAGCCTTGAATTTTAAGGAGCTTAAAATGAAATCAACATATTTGTTGTAAGAGTCTCAGGTTCATAGTAAGCATGAATAATGAAAAATAATGAAAAAGCAAGATAAAATCTAATCATCAGTGAGCCTTGTCTTAGGTCTGACTCGTATTAAAATTAGGAGTCACTGAGGGAGAAGAATATGTGTGGAGGAATTGGCGGAGCGTTGGCTTTAATGGCGAATGGTTTTTCTGCAGCTGCTAAAACGCGAAACTGGCATGCTGCCAATAAAAGGAAAGCCAAGGAGAAACAGCGAGCCATTCGCGAGAAATATCGTTCTCAGTTTAGTAAAAATGAATTTGCCGAATTGCAGAGTTTGCCTTTCACTTTTTTTGATGAATCATCCAAGGAAGCAGAGATAAATTGCCCGGAATGTCAGAAGGCTTTTAAAGTGGTCTCTCTTAAAGGCCTTGAATTGGATTATTGCGGCCGATGTCGCTCATTTTGGTTTGATGCAGGTGAACTTGCTGCTTTAAGTGGGGAGGATGAAGATGTGCCTTCGTCCCATTTGAAGTCTCGAGTTTCCAAATATGAATGCCCTTGTTGTCAGAAGTCTATGGAAGAATATGTCTACAAAACGCCTCATAACCTGCTGGTGGATCAGTGTGACTCAGGGTGTGGGGTTTATTTAGAAAGTGGTGAAATGGAAAGGGTGCTGAGGGTGAATACCTAAGCATAGTTAGTGTAAATCATAAAATGAAGCTTTGTTATGCTTGCGCTGTAACTTTCTGGATCCGCTTACTCCATGTGTCTAAAGTATGAATCAGTTTCTTTTTTGAAACGGGTTTGACGAGATAGTCATCACAGCCTATGGCTAAAGCATGATCAATATCTTTTTGTTCGGCAAAAGCAGAGAAACCCAATATGGGGGTTTTCTTTAATGTTTCATCTGTGGATTTCCGGATTGCTTGGATGGCTGTGCCTCCATCCATGACTGGCATTTGCATATCCATGATGATGAGATCGACATGATTGTTTTGGGCATACTCCAGGCATTCTTTGCCATTTATGACCGAGATAAGTTTAATATTATAACCCTTCAACAAAGTCTCTACTAAGATGCGATTGTCCTCATTGTCCTCGGCAAGGAGCACCTTCATGTGTGTGAGCTCCTTGGGCAATTCGACTTTATAAGCCCCATTTTTATTATCTTCTTTGACTGTGCTAAAGAGTGCAGTGAAAGAAAAGGTGCTTCCTTTGCCAGGTTCTGACTTGAGTTCAATATCACCCCCCAGGAACCAGCACAGCATGCGGCAGATGCTTAAGCCTAAGCCTGAACCTCCATAGGGACGAGTTAATGAGAGGTCAACCTGTGAAAAGCGATCGAAGATAGCCTCTTGATGCTCATGAGCAATACCAATGCCTGTGTCGGTGATTTCAAATTTGAGTTCCCATTGCCCATCTTCCAGTCTTCGGTTTAAATAAACCTTGAGGCGAATTTCGCCTTCATGTGTAAATTTGATGGCATTAGAGATAAGATTGATCATTATTTGTTTAAGACAGCGAACTTCTCCCATAAGCAGTGGTGGAACACTCTTGTCTATCATGTAGTCAATGACAAGATTTTTTTTGTTGGCCATGGGCATGAAATTTTCAATCCATAAGTTGAGTTTCTTCTCAAGATTGAAGTTGCGGGGGTCGCTGCGAAATTGCCCTTCTTCAAAGCTGGAATAATCGAGTATATCATTGATGAGAATGAGAAGATTTTTTCCCGATTTTGTCATCGTTTGAAGGAATTCTTTTTGTTGATGGCTGAGTTGTGTGTCTTTGAGAAGTTCTAAGAAACCAAGCATAACATTGAGAGGGGTTCTCATTTCGTGGCTCATATTGGAGAGAAAGAGGCTTTTACTCATAAGGGCTTTTTCAGCATCTTTTTGAGCCTCAATAATCCTCTCTTCCATTTGTTTGTTTTTTGTTTCATCACTGATAATGACAACGATCTCATCACTTGGTAGGCGGTAAACTTTGCATTCGCGCCAGAGAGCTATTTTGCCTTCATGATACTTAGTCATGGGGTGGATTCGAGACCTTCCATCTTGGTAGACTAGTTTCATTGTGCTGCTAAGGTCAGCCTTGTGCATATCAGGAAAAGATTGGTTGAGCGTTGAGTTGAGTACGACATTTCTACTGACTTTTTCCATGCTTTCACAGGAACTATTAAACTCAATGACTTCAAAATCATCACCCCCCTTGATGGCTCTAAAGACTGAAACTCCCAGAGGCATATTTTCGATTAAATTTCGGTACCTTTCGTTGGCTAGGCCCAGTGCCTTTTCCATTTCCACTCTTGCTGTAATGTCGCGGTCGACCCCTCGGTAGCCAATGAAATGGCCTTCTTTATTGTAGCTAGGCTTGCCGCTAGACTCTAATACGACTATACTGCCATCCTTGTGAATATTAACATTGATCATGGAGTCAAGGACGTCTTGCAAGGCACTTACGGCTTTAAAGTGTTTTTTGACTTCTGTAGAATATTCAGGGTGTAAGAAGTCATAGGCGCTTTTGCCTAACATTTCTTCAGGTGTATAGCCTAAAACATTAACGACACTTGGGCTCACATAAGTAAAACGAGTTTCCGCATCAAGCTCCCAAATCCAGTCTTTGAGGCTCGCAGAAATGGCATGAAAGCGTTCAACCTCCAGCTTCAGCTGGGCATTCTCAGTACGAAGTTGCTCCTCTTTTGTCATACACGGCTAGGTTGGGACTATCCACTATTCTATCACGCAAGTGAAAAAAGACACATTTTTTTCAAGAAATTTTATAAATTGTCTCGCCAGTTTTCTGCTAATGAGAAAAACTAAGGTAATACTCGATGGTATTATTTTGAAGTATTACTCTTGTGGAAGATCATTTTTCTATTGCTTAGATCGAGCGACCAATTGAAATGGCGTAGAAAGTTCATGCCCAAAATTCCATCCATATCTCCTTGATGCCCAGGTAGGAATAAGGCTGCGTCAATGGGCTTTACAGAGACTCCATGTAAATAAACAGATTGCAGGGAGTAAACCGGTGATTTGACCCTGCCGGCAGCAGTGATAAAGTATTTCTCTTCGATAATATCATAACTTGAAAGCCCAAGGTGAGCCAAAGCTCTGCTCGATAAATGAATCATGCTGGCGCCTGTATCAACTAGGAGCTTTAAGCGTACTTTGTCGTTAATAAGCACCTGTACATAAAATGAATTGCCTCTGATTTCGATGGGGATTTCTATTTTTTCACTATCATAAGATGGCTCTTCATCAGTTTGAATTGTGCTCAAGAGAGCTGCGCTCTCATCTGGAAAATCATACTTGAGAGAATCCAGTAATTCTTTGGCTTCTTCGTGGTAATGAAGTTTAAGTAATACTCTGCTCTTGCTGAGCTGATACTGCAAAGCTCTTTCATGATCCTCTTTAACCAATCCGTCGTAAAAATCTAGCAGCATGGGCCAGTGACCATTTGTGCTCAAAAATTCTTCTTGTTCGTCGACAACCGCTTGAGCTCTGCGCATGTATTTAGCTTTGACTTTAGGCTCACTATTCCATTGTGAAATGTTACGTAATACTCGGAATGCTTTTAAGGATTCGCCTTTTTGATGATAAGTCTGGGCGATCATCGCTTGAACTTCGTCATCTCCGCCCACGCTGTGTAAATGTGATTCCAAAGTGTGAACCGCCTCTTCAAAATGAGCTTCATCAATGAGTTCTTTGGCGTGACTCATAATGCCGTAGCGTAGCAGTTGAGCTGCTTTTTCTTCATGAGGCCCGAAATATTGAGATCGAATCCAAGCGCTCAGGATGCTCCATTCTTTTTTGACTTTCATTTGTTTGGCTTGGTCAAAGGCTAGATCATAATGAGATGGTTCTTGAGTTCTTATGGTAGCCTCACTAACCGGATCATTTTGGAGATTGCTGGACGGTTTAAGGGCTTCTTTAGTCTCAGATTCTTTTAGATTATCGGGACTTAACTCAGTCACCCAAGGGGATGAAGGGGCTTGATTGGGTGAGTTGAGATGCATTCGAGGTCTTTGTTCTTCATAGCTCCAGCTTTCCTCGCTGGAGGACTCGCTTAATTCCATGTCTAGGAGGGAGTGACTTTCTGACTTGACCAGGGGAGAGTACACCTTGCTCATCAAGAATGCGCCTATGCTGATTCCTAGAATCAAATAGATGATGCGTGGAGTCACCTATGAGACGCTCCGCTT
>JADGBV010000273.1 GCA_015231345.1 Planctomycetota bacterium | reverse complement strand
CTATGTCTTGGCCGCAGGAGATAGAGGCTGCAACTTTAGTGGTGTTCTGTTGGAGAAGTTGAAAGAGTGGCAGTTCAGGGTGCACTTTGCTCCAATGGTAGGATTGATCCAGCTCCTCGCGCATAAATGCTTCGAGGGCATTGCTACGGCTGAGTAGGTAGATTCCTGGCTCAAGATTAAGGACGCGGTGCACAAAGAAAACGATATTAATATTAGGCTCATAATTCCAGAGACTATAAGGAGCCTTACGTGTATCTGGCATAAGGCGCATGCAGATATCAAAAAAAGCTTCTTTTGACATGCCAGTTGATCCATCGAAATCCACGGCACTTCTTCTGGAGCGAATGGTTGTGCCAGCATCGAGTCGATTTACTTCGCTCATATGACCATGGGTAAATTCAGTTTCAAAAGCTTGGTGAGACAGTTTTGGCGTTTTGCAGAGCTGAGGCATTTGCGCAGCTTCTTTCCAGAGGAATGTTTCGTCACTGAGGGCTTGAGCAGTGCCTTGTAAAGGCAGAGTGGAAAGTTCAGAAATGATATCTGAATTTAAATGCAAACTTGCCAGTTCGTCAGTGGCAGTCACCAGAAGAAGAATATCGGCATGTTCCTCTTCTCCGCTAAGGAACTGAGTGCGATTAAAACCCAATATGCCATCCAACTCATCTGAGCTGAGTTCCTGCAAAATGTTTATGCGCCACCCAAGCAAAGAAGCGCTAAAAGACAAGGCTGCCAAGGCATGGCCCACGTCATGATTGCAGTAACGGTACGCACGCTCACCGTACTTCCAAGATTCACGCCATAAGATGCTGCTTAATCCCACAATAAAACTATTTTTGCCTAGCTTCTCTTGCAGTTTCTCGCTGAGAACCTGTGAAAAAGACGCCCGTTCTTCAAGGCTGTGATCATAAGGAGAGTAATGAAAAAAGCCTGAATATGCAGTGTTGTAGCCAATAAAATAAGCCTCTGTGGGGTGTAAATTCCCACTTGAAGGGTTGATGCGTAAAGACCACCTGCTCTCTGGGATGGATTTCCAGGCTGAAAGGGCAAGGCTATAACGAAAAAAAAGACTTATGGAATTGGAATTGATTTCTGCTCGACTCAGCTGGCCATCATACAGTGTCTCATAAGCAGCAGTTTTAGAGTGAGTCTCCAGACTTAAGCCTATGCGTGGACAGCCCTTGAAGTTACGAAATGGATTTGGCTGATTGGCCCAGTCCATATAGCCTGCCGAAGGAGCAGAGCGATAAGGCGTATGTTTTGTGTGATTATGATACCAGAGGGGAGTGGACATATCTTGCGAAAAAGAGACTGCTATCGATACATTGTCGCAATTACTGCAAGAATGCAAGCGTTCAACTCACAAATTACGGAGAAAATCATGTAGCTAAGCTAACCAATAAGAGACCGTATCTATTATTACTATCAAATAAAAAAATAGATTTTCACCAGAATATGCTACAATATCCCACCCGACCCCACCCCACTTAGCTCATTTTATCAAGTATTGAGACCCGGAAAAGTTATCAGGATTGGTGGCATAGCCACCAGCGTTAAGCTTGGAGTTTTGCTCTTGCTGAGCATTGCTCTAAACTGCTCTTTCATGCTCAATGCCGACATCAAAACGCGCAGTTCCTCAATGTCTATTGACTCCGATGGTGATGAAATTGCAGAGTTAACCCTTACAAGTGTGGGTTTAGGTGTGGGAATTGGCAGCCCTAGCCAAAAACTCCATGTCGCCGGAAATATGACTAGCTCAACTATAGTTGAGGGGACAGCCTTAACACTGACAGGTTCTAGTTATTTTACGGGAACAGTCAATTTTAATGGCAATGTGATCATCAATGAATCGGGAAATGATGCAGATTTTAGAGTCGAAGGTGATAATGAAACTCACCTTATTTTTGCCGATGCGAGTGTAAACCGTGTGGGTATCGCTAACTCTAGCCCCAGTGAAAGCTTAGACGTGACAGGTAATATTTTACTTAGCGGGAGTTTGAGTGCGCCAACCATCAGGGCCACCAGTCGAATTCTTCTCCCAAATGGCAGTGCAGCCACTCCATCTGTTGCATTTATTAACGCAACTGATACGGGCTTTTTCCAAAGCTCCAGCGGAAATTTAGATTTAGCCGTTGATGGTCAGCATATATTCAGTTTGAGTGGTGCGAATTTAACTTTAATGAATGCTGACCTCAAAACTGATCGTTGGGCTCGACGTGATGATAACACTCTTCTGGGTGAGAGTGTGGTCGGTGCTGATACATTATCTGGCCAGGGCGTGAGTGTTTTGGGTAATGAAGCTGGCTATAATTTAAGTACAGATAATTACGTCACAGCATTAGGTTATAGAGCCTTATACGCATTAGATGGTGGTTCGGCTGATGGGACAACTTCCATTGGAAAGTCTACTCTCATTGGACTTACAAGCGGGCAGCGTAATACAGCAGTCGGTTATAATGCAGGTAACGCAGTCACTTCAGGCAATAACAATACCCTTTATGGATCTTCAGCTGGTGAACTGATAAGCACTGGGCATAATAATACTTCTTTTGGTTTTTACTCTTTAAAGGTCTCAACTTCAGATGGAAACAGTGCTTTTGGTAGATATGCTCTATATGAAATGCAAGGAGGGATATCTAATGTGGCCATTGGTTATGAGGCTTGTGAGCGTTTGATTTCTGGTAACTATAATAGTGCAGTAGGCTACCAAGCATTAGAAGGGGGAGGTTCAGGGCCTGCAAATTATTCTTATAATGTTGGAATAGGTCATAGAGCTGGTAATGATTTGACCTCAGGAAGTAATAATGTATTTATCGGAAATGATGTAGGTGAGAAGATAACGACAGGTTCTTTCAATGTCGCTATTGGGCACGAGGTTCTTGATCTATCCACAACTCTAAGTAAAGTGGTTGGAATCGGTTATCAAGTATTCAGTGATTCTTTGACCGGTGAACGAAATACTATAGTAGGCTATCAAGCTGGTGAAAGTATGACTTCTGGCTACGATAATACGGCCTGTGGTTGGACAGCGATGCAAGATATGACCACAGGGTATGAAAATGTGGCCATGGGAGCTGATGGCATGGATGTCGCCACTTCTGCTTACTTAAATACGGGTGTTGGGCAAGATGTTTTTGCCAATATGACAACAGCTAATGAGAATGTGGCTATTGGCAAGGCTGCCTTAAGTAAGGTGATCTCAAGTTCAAGGAATACTGTTGCGGGCTACCAAAGTGGCGAGCAGGTCACTACAGGTGCGAATAATTCAATTTTAGGTTATCAGTCAGGTGACGATCTCACCACTGGTGATAATAATATTTTTCTTGGCCGGGGAATAGGGAATTCTGTGGTCGCAGGATCTTATAATATCATCGTCGGCACAGATGCCGATACGGTTTCGGGGGATCAAAGTAATTTGCTTAATATCTTAGATCTTATCTACGGTGACCGGGCAAATTCAAACTTAGGCATAGGGGCGAATGCACCAACTGAAACACTTCATGTGGTTGGAAATGTCAGTGTGAGTGGCAATGTGGTGAGTTTAAATAATGGTTTTTCCCTTGAAGGTGGAGTGACGATTAACGAAACAGGGGCTGCCACAAACTTTCGAATCGAGTCAGATATAGATGAGAACCGTTTTTACATTCACCCAGCTTCAGGTAATATTGGCATAGGCACAAGTTCTCCTTCTGCTAACTTACATGTGGTGGGTAATGTGCATATCAGTAATGGCTTTGTGGTCACAGGCAATATTATTCCTTCTGCCAATGCTGTGTATAATGTGGGAGATCCATCGAGTGCGTGGCGAGATATTTATACTAATCATATTAATATTATATCCGATAAGCGCAGCAAAGAAGAGATAGAAGATCTACCTCAAGGTCTGGAGGAAATATTGGCTTTTAGACCCGTCAGTTATCAATTCAAAGGGCAAGAAAAGCAGCATATGGGGGTTGTTGCCCAGGAGGTCCGTGAGGTCTTGCCTGAATTAGTGAAAGGGCAAGATGCAAAGGGCTTAGCTGTTAATTATCAGCAATTTGTACCAATCATGGTGAAGGCTTTGGGGCAGCTTGATGAGAAATCGCAGAGCATAAAAAAGGCTTTAGACAAGCGCAGATCACTTGAGTTTCGTAAAATTGATGCCAAGATTCGTGAAGAAGTATTGCTCCATAAAAATTCTCACAAATTAGAGATGGGGAGGCTTCAAAGGCAATTAGAAGCTTTGGAAGAACATGATCAATCACCTGGGAGGCGAAATGAAAATTAAGCTTTCCGCTATATTAAGCATTGGCTTATTTGCAATACTGAGTCTGAATGCAATGGCAGCGCTGAGGTCAAGAACTGGTACATTAATTATTGATGCTTGGGTGATCAAGGCGTTGAAATGAGTGTATCAAAACATACGGGTATTGCTACCAGTTCGCCATCTGCCAATTTATCTGTCAGTGGAAATGTTTATGCGACGGGGAGTGTGACAGCTCTAGACGCTTATGTGACTGGCTCTGTGACGGTGAACTCCTCCATGAGTTTGGATGCAGCCATAAGTTTCAACGATTCTGGAGCAGCGATGGATTACCGAGTAGAAGGCGACACGGATAGCAATCTGCTCTATAGTGATGCAAGTGCAGATTTTGTGGGCATAGGCACAAGTTCTCCCACTCAGGCTTTGCATGTTGTGGGGAATGCTGCTGTAAGTGGTAATGCTGTGGCTCTTAACCTTGCCCCCACTTCTCAGCTTCTTATTCTTGATGGTTCCGTCAGCAAAAAACCCATAGATTTTGATTCGGCACCAGACTATAGTTTTTATTTTAATTCAGGCAATATCCATTTTGCTCCCAATGGTACGTCCTTATTCCACATTAGTTCAGGCAATCTTTTTTTAGAAGGTGCTGATTTGCGTACTGATAAATGGCATAATTCGCCATCGGTATTTATCGGTGCAAGCGTGGCTGGAAATAATGATTTTAGCTCATCGGGACTGAGAAATGTCGGTTTTGGTTACCGGGCTTTACACAAAATCTCCACAGCTGATGATACTGTTGCCATAGGTGCCGAGGCTTTTAGCTCTCAATCGACTGAAGGAAAAGGTGTGGCGATTGGTGCTTATTGTGGGCCGGAAGCCAATGCTGAATATAGAACGATCGTAGGTTATTCCATATCAGGAAATAATGATAATGTGACCGGTAGTGGTCAAACTGTGTTTGGTTATGCCGCTCAAGCGAAAAGTAGTGGCCACGGTGCTAATAGTTCTGCTGCCGGTTCTTATGCCGCATACTCAGATACGAATACTCAAGTGGTCGCTCTAGGGGCTTATGCTGCTTACGAGCGTCAGAGTAGTTCCGGAACTTCTATTGGTTTCGAGGCCGGTTA
>JADGBV010000272.1 GCA_015231345.1 Planctomycetota bacterium | reverse complement strand
TTACCGCGGTAACCGCCGCGATCACTATTAGATTTTTTGTCTCGGTGGTACGTTGACATATTTTGCATCCAAGGTTTAAATTCGTCATGACGAGCTCGCTCCTCCGCTACTAGAAAATATTTAATGCCAATGCAGCAGATATCATAAAGCCCTAAACTCTCATAGGCATTGCGATCCTTTAAAGCCAAAGACTGCAGGGCTTGTTCTGAATAGACTGAAAATAAAGGCTTCAGGAACAAATCCTTTTTTTCCAAATCTTCGACAATTCGTTCAATCCTATTGCCTGTGGTGCACTCACGTCGGTACTGCCACGACATGCTTTCTGAGACCAAGGCCTCTTCTTGAGATCTTTTACCATGAGTGTTTTCAGCATACAAAAAACCCATTAAGGCAAAATTATAGGCCAGTAATACTGATTCTGGGAAGTTCTTAGGAGGCAATTCTAGTGTATCATAAGTCTTTTTCTCGCCCTCATCTGCAGCAGTTTCTTGAGTATCGCTACTAGCAGTGATTGGTGCGCTGGCTTCAACTGGAGCGCTTGTGGTTTCTGGAGCACTGGATTCAGGGCTAACGTCAGAAGTTTCACTTTCCTCTTGCTCTGCTTTTTCCTCTACATTCTCTTCATCTGGAGTAACGGCTTTAACACGCTCGTAACCTTCATTTTCTAAGGCAATAATGAGAATCTGCTCACAAAAGTAAGGCTCTCGCTTTTCCAGTTTCGCAATTTCAACATTGAGCTCTTGGCTCAAAACTGTATTTTCCATATATATTATCCTGCACCGATTGCGCCATTAGAGAGCTAAAACCTGTTTATCCAACCTAAGCTCAAAAAAATATTCGCCTTGAATCTCTTAATAATTGACTTAAGCACTTGGCACATCGTATTTATCTTAGAATACTCCTTTATCCTGCTCATTGCCGCTTCAATGAAACTCCTAACTTGTACCCTCGTTTTCATATGCACTTCCCTCCTGAATATCAGTGCTTGTGCTCAGGAATCTCAAAGCACCTCAGCCTATTTAATTGACGGCGAAACTCTCACCTACTCTGGATCAGCCCCCAACCTCTTATTTATTGGCGCAAATGCCGGCAAAGTCACCTTAAAAACATCTAAAATTCGCAGTCCAGGGGAGTATTTAGAAGACTGGCAGATCAAACTAGACTTAGACTTGAGCGGAAAAATTCGTTGGGCCTACAATTACGACGCCTCCCTCTCTTCCATAGTAGATGACAAGGTTTTTAAGTTCCTCAAATACAACAAAAAAGACGGGCAGCCTAGCCGCCGACGTGAAGAAACTTACCTTGCATCCTATGAGAAAAAGCAAGTCGTTTCACATTACGTCCACCCTGACAAAACAAAGTCGACTAAAGAACTCGCTTTTACAGAGGAAAGCCTCACAGATCCTCTTTCCTTGCTGTATTACTTGCGCACATTGAGCTATGACAAGAAAGAAGGTGTGACACCGCCTTTTAAAATTTTTAATCGTGGAAAAATCACAGAAGTCTCTTTAGATTACAAATACACAACAAGTCGGCAGCGTAGAAGCCGCAAAAAAGTCATTCACATCAAACCCTCACAAGCAACACGAGGCACCATTATTCGAAAAAGAGATGTGGAAATTTTCTTGGACCCAGAAACCAAGATTCCATTGCGTATCAATATTTTGGGAATTCCTGTTATCGGGAAACTGGTGCTGGAGCTTAAATCGTCCAATCACCCTAAACTGAAATTATAAAGATCGATTAAAGTATAGAATCGGATTTTTATTAAGGTTGCTGAGTCGAATTGATTATAATTAGGACTGCCGAGTAGAACTAATTTAACTTAGTATTGCCGAGTAAAACAGAGCTTTTAGCGCAGACTGAGGCTAAACTGGGATTTCAGAATATATATGCTTCTTGAAGACACGCTCAAAAATATTAGCCTTGCGTAATTTAGGGTCATCAGCATTCACTTCCAACTGTTTCCCACCACGAGTCGCTACAACGACTTTTGAATCATCTGCTGTAATCACTCGCCAGTATTTCGTAATAAAATAAGAATAACCATCTCCACCACTATGTGGCCGCACTCCCCAAGCCTTTAAGCTTGGCTTCATAGATTTTTTTTCTTTATGAAAAACAACAGGGTCACCAGTTTTAAACATACTCAGAATTCTCCCTAATACTGCAATGGTATAGAATTTAAACGCCAACTGGCAGCGCAGTATAAGATTAAGAGCTTGTTTCTCAAGTATTTTTACGTAAACAGTCGTATTCTAACCAAAAAAAGGCTTGTATTCAAAATACCTAGATACAAAGATCGACTTTTATGCAGTTTCAATCATAATTGCTATCCACACTTATTGCCCACAAGAGTTTGCCAGTCTCAGATTCACGAAAACACACACCCAATACTTTCAAACTATTCTCTAATTCTGCGCGAACTTTTTGAAGCAACTCCTTGTCCGCTTCAAATTCTAACTCATATCGCTCCTCCCCTCGGCAATAAGTACGGTCCAATTCCAAACGAAAGTCTTTCCAAAGCAATACCTGCCGCATATTAGAGAATTGCATCCAAGGCTTTACTGATATATCACCAACCATCTCACGAAGCAAAGAGGTAGGAGATGCTGAAATTTCAGAGAGGCAAAAAGGAGACTTTAAAATTCTTTTAGCCTCATTCGTACTAAGCTCAACCTCAATCTCTTCTCTTTCACTAATACCCTGAGTCTGCTGATTTGGCCCTTTAGCCGTCAGCCACCACCTTTCACCATCCAAACGAAGGCGTAAGGCCCATAATATTTGGCGTAACTGCTTAGCGTCAGAATCGAAAAAAGTATTTTCCTGTTTACGCATAGGCCCTTCATGGGCCCAGCTATTTAATAAAGTCTCATAGCCTTGTTGGTTGAGAAGCAACTTTAATTCTGTTTCCTGATTCTCCATAGCATTCACTTAATACATCACAATACATAATAGGTTTCTGGCTTATTATACTTGGAAATATTAATTGGGTAAGCGCGCCCAATAGAAGAGATCCTTGGGACCCAAATAAATCTAAAAATAGCTTTTCAGCTGAGCTGCGACAGCTACACCCTAGAGATTCGCTGTCAATTACAGTCAACCCTCTCCTAAATTTTTTACAGTAAAATCGTCATTCTTTCGAGCAAATATTAAGAGCATACAATCCATACGCCGTGGCGAGAATAGGCTGCCCTTCCATATATTTTTTCTCATCATTCACCCAACTGCCGTCAACTCTTTGTCTCTTAACCAAAACTTCCATTAATTCATCACGCCACCTACTCAATGACACATCCAAATTAACACCATTTTCTTCGGCTAAAGAGAAAGCCTTAGCCATTGTCGCAAAATAGTAATAAATTGAGATTTGGCCTTTGCCAGGGTGGTCATAAACCGAATAATTATCTTTGAGCCAGAGCAAAACATCTTGCAAACGCTGATCCTCAGTACCGACCTGACACAAAAGCAAACTTTTTAATCCAGCAAAACCCATCGCTCCATAAACTTCTTTTTCATCACTGGCATCACCCTCTGATGAATAGGCAAAGCCACCACTGCCCCCTGACCATTTTTGATCATTCGTTTCAGAATCTTGGCATCTCGTCACAAAGCTCAGAGCTTTTTTAAAATAGGGGTCATTAGCATCAAGCCCAGAGTCTTTTAAGGCTTGTAAGGACAAATGCATATTAGATAAATCCGCTCCCCCTCCCGCACCATAACTCACACCACCATAATTGGGGTGGTCTGCAGTGAAACCTTCACCTTCATCTTTTTGTATGCCTATTAAATAGTCTTGAGCCTTTTTTATAAACGCAGCACTACCCTGCAGCTTGTTGGGTGTCAGAGCTATACCATGCCCTTGACATAAGACCAACACCTGCAAGCATAGCGAAGTGGTATAGTTTGTTAAAGCTGTGCTTGTAGAAAAAGGAATGGCAAAGGCTCCGTCTTCTCTTTGCAGAGTCAATAAATAATTCACAGCCTGAATGATTTGCTTATCAAAGCCATCATCATATTGGGAGGATTGCAATATAGCCTTTAGGCTAATAGCTGTAAAACCTGGATGATCTGCCCAACTGCCACTCTCATCCTGCGCATTAAAAAGATACTTCAGAGCACTCTTTTGAGCAGCTAGAACGTCCTCTTTTGTAATACGATCACTTTTCGTCCAATCCTTCTTAGAGGCAGGAACATGATTGGAAAACATTAAGAATAAGGTTTTATCTCTAGATAAATAGAGGCAAGCCAAACCCAATAATCCCAAAGCAATAATTAATAGTAACCTTTTCATCAGTTCAGAATAATTTTTTATTAACATCATCAAGCCTATGCTTTGAGAATTTTCGTTTTAGAGCCTTGAATCCCTTGATGCCCGAAAGGCTGAATGATAATTCAGCCGTCTTTATTGAGAACTTAAGCATGAAACAACTACTTCCACTTCTATTTTTCATTTTTTCTCTTTCTCTATGCGCAGACTGGAATCAATGGAGAGGCAGTCACGATGGTGAAGGGAATATTGTAAAACAAAATATTGTCACGGAATGGGGGCCAAACAAAAATATACTTTGGCAAAGTAAAGTGCCTGGCAAAGGGCACTCCTCTCCTATTGTCGCTGCAGGAAAAGTCTATTTAACCACCGCCGATAAAAGCAAAAAAACGCAGAGCGTCCTTTGCTACGACCAAAAAACAGGAAAAAAGTTATGGGAGCAGCAAGCTTACAAAGGTGAATTTATAAAACTGCATAAACAAAACTCGCATGCCTCGCCCACTCCAGTGAGTGATGGCAATATTGTAGTCTGTTCATTTGGCATCAACAAAACCAATATGCTCATTGCTTATGACCATAAAGGCAAAAAATTATGGGACAAACGTCTATCACCATTCGATTCTCAGTTCGGCATAGGAAGCTCACCCATGCTATACAAGGGATTGATTTACATTGTTCAAGACAATGCCCCACAGAGCTTTATCGCCACATACGACATTAAAACGGGCAAAGAGGGATGGAAAATCAAACGCAATTTATCAAAAAAGAATAGTTATAGCACCCTCAGGGTCCTTAATTATAAAGGGAAGGAAACTCTGCTCGTCAATAGTTTCTATAAACTCGAAGCCTACAACCCCCAAACAGGTAAATTGCTATGGGACACTAAAGGAGCCGTTCACACCACAGTGGGTACACCTGTGCTATTGAACGATACTCTTTTTTGCTCAGGAGGTTACCCTGAAAGAATAACCATGGCTTATCAACTAAGCCCTAAGCCTAAACTTCTTTGGAAAAACAAATTCGCCACCTACATTGCATCTGTCGTTGAAGTCGGAGGGTATCTATATGCAGGCAATAAAAAAGGTGAGATTGCTTGTATAGCT
>JADGBV010000271.1 GCA_015231345.1 Planctomycetota bacterium | reverse complement strand
TCGCTGAACTGCTTAGCGGTTTAAAATCCAGTGTGGCTCCTGAATTAGTGGCCAATATGAGTCGCCTGTATGAGTATATGTATCATACTTTGGTTCAGGCTCACTTAGAAAAGGATGAAAATAAAATTAATCAAGTCATAGAGCTCCTAAGGCCTTTAAGAGAAACTTGGGTGCAAGCTATGGAGAAGGTGGAAGAAGATCCTGAAAATCATGGCATGCCTGTACCTGAAGAAGAAAAGGTCAAAGAAAGACCTTCTTTTTCTTTAGAGGCCTAATTGTTTTCGCTGAATCCCTAGAATAATTT
Source organism: Planctomycetota bacterium (assembly GCA_015231345.1). Lineage (GTDB taxonomy): Bacteria > Planctomycetota > JADGBV01 > JADGBV01 > JADGBV01 > JADGBV01. The sequence continues at coordinate 5,071 of JADGBV010000271.1, read as the reverse complement.
GTTATGATTCAACTCCCCGAAAATTTTAATCGGGTGGGGGTAGCTTTTAGTGGCGGAAAAGATTCTGCCGTATTGCTGCATTTACTGAAAAATCATGATCCCTCTGTCGCCGTTGTTGCCCTTCATGTGAATCACGGCGTTCGCAGTCAAGAAAGTTGCAAGGCCGAGTGTGACTTTGTGCGCAGTTTTTGTGATGAGCAGGGAGTCTCTCTGTGTGAGAAAACTTTAAGCCTGGAAAAAGATGCCGGTGAAAATACTTTGCGTAAGGCTCGCTATTTAGTTTTGGCTGAAATGGCTCAAACAGAGGGTTTGCAGGTCGTGGCTCTGGGGCATCACCGTCAGGATCAAACGGAATCTTTTTTAATGCATATGCTCCGTGGCGCTGATTTGAGAGGTTTATCACCTATGAAAGATGATTTTCAAAGAGAAGGCATGCGTTTTATGAGGCCACTACTTGGTTGGTCTCCGGAAATGCTGAGTCAATATGCTGAAAAAATGCAGCTCAAGCACTTTGAGGACCCTACAAATAGAGAAAATCATTACAGGCGAAATAAACTGAGAAACCAGATCATTCCTAAACTGGAGGATTATCACTCAGGCTGTTCTGAGCGCATCGCCGAATTAAGTGAGGCAATGGGGGAGCTCTTGGAGTGGCGTGATGGGGAATATGAAAAAGCTTTTGCTCAGATGAATTGGCATAAGAACGCCAAAGGTGAACTTTTGGTCTCACGTAAGTTATTGCAAGATAAGCCTTTAGTCCTTTTGAGGGAATGGGCTTATCGCTTTTTATCAGAAAAATCTGGTGGCACAGCTCAGGTGAATAGAGGGCACGTTCATCAATTAGTCGACTTTATTCATAATGGGGCCCCAGGGTACCACCCGACTCTTTTCCCGGGGCGCTTGCAGGTGAGGGCTCAAAAGAGAAAAATGGTTTTTTTTACTCTTAGTGATAATAGTGATTGAGACGATTTTGCCCCTTTTAGTGCCTTTTTATCACTAGGGGTAAAATAATTTTATTTCTTTAAATTCATGCATATTGTATGCCTGTTTGCTAAAGATACGATATATGGTGTTTTTTTGCCCATCAACTGTCTCACTATTAAAATGAGTCAAAAAAGTACCGCTTGACATAGGCTTCTTTCTTTCACAATTCTGCCTTTTAAATCCTATAATTAGGAACAACATTCAAATGGAACAACCAACAGGATTAAGGTCCGGGTTCCCAAAAGGAGGTGGCTGGGTCACGTCAGGTCTGTCCTGATATTGAATGCGAAGATACACTTACTTTGAAAGAACGCAATGCGGATGAGACCATATTTACGCATTGGGCCGATATTATCGGTATGAAACGGTTTAACTTTATACACAATTTTCAATTTACATTTGGAGTTTTTTAAACATGATAAGCAAAACAGGAATTAAATATACTGCAGCTCTTGCAGCTGTAGCAATCTTGAGCACTTCTGCTCAAGCACAACTAAGACAACTAGAAATCTCTGGTAAATCATCTCTTGCTGGTTACGGCATCAAATATGATGGCGGAAGTGATTCTGCTTTCAAAATGGATGTGGATCTTGATTTCAAAATGCAGTTCTCTCAAGATGTCAGTGCTCGCATTGACCTAGAAGTAGACAACGCTCAAGCTGGCGATAGCCTTAATGGCCTTGCTGGTGGATCCCCTAATCGCTTCAGCATCGGTGTCGATCAAGCTTACTTTAAAATGAACGATTTTCTTTTCAGAAATTTCGCTCTTTCTTTAGGTAAACAAGATCTTAACATCTCTCTACGTGATAACGGAACTTACAATGTATTCGGCGACCCGGTTGGTGTTGTTGGTACTTATTCAACTCGTGATCTTGACTTAAAAGCTTACTTCTTGAAATACAACGACGACAGTGACCTTTCTGCGACTTCAACTAACGATCAAGATGAAGAGCTTTTCGGTATCACAGGTGAGTACTGGTTAAATGACGACAGCCTTGTGCTAGGTTATTTAAACTACGCTTCTGTAAGTGATTCAGCTGCAGCTAGCTTCAACGCTATTCAGTACGGCATTGGCCTTGATTACTTCATCGGTGAGAGCCTAGAAGTATATGGTGAAATTGCTGGCGAAAGCTTGGACGCAAGTGCTACTGGTGTTGGCGCTGGTCCTGACGGTTCAGCTTTTCAATTGACTTTGGGCGGCGAATACGCTTTTACCGACTTCGACATGAAACCAACTTTGGGTCTTGAGTACTACTTGCAGTCTGGTGCCGATGGTGCTGATTCTGCATGGGTAGCTGTTGGTGGAGCTGCTGGTGCAGCTGCTGATACAGCAACTCTTTATGCTGAATCAAACGGTATTGCTAATGCTGCTAACGACATCAGCTTTGGTACTGGTTCTGTTGTTTCTTATGGCGATAGCGCAGGAACTTCTGGCGGATACAGCGTTATTCGTTTGAATGGTGCTCTTAGCCCATCTAAAGCAACTAAAGTTGGCTTGGGAATCCACTTCCTATCAGGTGAAGATGACGGTGCTGATGATATCGGAACTGAATTTGACCTATACGGATCTTGGAAATACTCTCAAGACGTAAGCTTCAAAGCTGGTCTTTTCTACTTTGATGCTGATGCAGCTGATGCTGAAGTAACTGGTCTTTCTGTAGCTTCTGCTCTTAAATTCTAGTTTAGTTTTAGTGCGTCTGGTTTAACAACCAGACATTGCATAGACCGGGATGCCTCAGGGCATCCCGGTTTTTTTTTGCCTTCTTATTCCGCGTATTCGAATAAAAGTATTCCGGCTCATCTTCGGCCGACCCCTGCCTCTTTCGCTCATCTTACTGGTAAACGTAGAGTTCTCGAAATTATAAGCTTAGCCTCAGTAGAGCAGCTAGGAAACTCTTCTTACCTAGCGAACTTATAATTAAATTCTAATATAATAATATCTTCAATATACTTTGAATCTGAAGCATTATTATCAATCACAAAAACATTCCCTACGACAAAGCTCCAGTTCTTGAGTCCGAGTTTGACTCCTGCCTCGATTTCCTGGGAACCGTAGCCACCTTCGGAAATAAAGAACTCATCAGATAAATAAGGCGCCAGCTTCAGTGGTGTCCATCTCCAATTTGGCTTAAATTTTATACGAGGGCGATATCGCAAGCCGCTATCTTTGCCTGCCATTTTCCTATTTCTATGTTCTAAGCGGTGTCGCAATTCAAACTTATGATTGCTGTGGTTCCACTGCGTCGTAATCGAGGCTCTGGGTCGTCTTTCGATGGTCTTTAAGGAGCTGTCGGTGATATGGAGGTAATTCACCTTGCCTTCAAAACTAATCGTATCCTGTGAGCTCAGTTTGAATTTCTTGGGAATTTTAAATTCAAAGCCCGGTGTCCAGGATATTTCTTTCATGCGGCCTGCATCCAAGTCGTAGTTTAATTCGGTTTCATAAAAGAATGACAGGTTTTTATTGATGCCAACGGTATAATTATTGAGAGGCTTTGTTGAGGTGTTTTTATCGGCATAAGCACACGAAAAACAGCCAATTAATAAGATCACCCAAGCTAAGTGCTTGCTGAGAGAGTTCGTTGAATTAAACATGATTTAAAAGCGTTCTCGGTAAATGCTTAAATGATGGTGTTTGCATAACTCTTCGATTTCAAGTGCGACGCTTTCGACGCCGCAGTAATAGATATCCAAGGATTTAAGGGCTTCCCTCTCGACGATTTCCTGAAAGAGTTCTGCCCAATTTGGTCTACCAGTTGTTCCACGAATGCAGGGCTCTGATATCCAGTTTTCAGCTTCTCTATCTTGAGGACGAGTAAGGAAAAGCCTTATCTCTAATGAATCGCGATAGTCATCAATATTGCACTTTTTAAGCAGATCCTGCATCCATAGGTAAGCATCAGCATCGCGGTAAACCCATATGAAAATGAGTTTTTCGCTTTTGATTGTGTTTGTCTTGTTCTGGCGATTTAAGGCAATCCACTCTTTGAGAATAGCCGCAAAAGGTGTGGCGCCAATGCCTGTGGAGATGAGCACCGGAACTTGAGATTTAAGAATATGTAATGTCGGCGTGTTGTAGGGACCATGCATGAGAATGGGTTGATGTGCTGCTTTTTCGCCTTGGAGGTAGAGCTTTTCTGTCCAATCACCAAGGTTACGGATATGCAGCGTAATATTGCCTCCGGCAGCGGGCGCACTGCTCATGGTAAAGGGGTGCCATTCGTACCTGGATAATTCAGGCAAGCAAATGAAAATGACATCGCCAGCGTTGTATTTAAACGAAGAAGGTCTTTCGATATCAAGCACAATAATATCCGAGCCTATGCATTCAGTTTTTAAGAGTTTTGTTTTCTTTCTTCTGTAAATAAAATGAAGAATTTTGTCAATCAGAAAAAGCCCACAGGGGATGGTACACCAATAAATCGTGGCTGGGGCATGGACCATGATGCCAATAAACCAGACAATAAATAAATAATGAGTGAGATAAAAGAGATGGTGATAGTGTTTGCGCAGATAACTGAGTGAGAAAAACCAAAGTATAGCGAAAGATAGAAAGGTGATAATTCCGGTGAGGTGAACCCAAGCTTTTCTAGACATTGTTTCGAATCCATAGCCTTTGCCTCCTAATTTGACAACTTGCTCGTAGGTGCTTAAAGGTAGTTCTGTATAGGCTTCGGTCATTGTTGAACTTACACTGTGGCAGTCTGTGCAATCATCCCACATAATGCGGCGAATTTTATTTTCGTAAACATCCTTAGGGAAACCATCTTTTGTCCATTGATCAACGATATCAATAGACTCATCAAAAGTTACAAATTCATACATATTGGTATTCATCGTACGCACAAGGTCCGATTCTTTGCCTAATAATATATCGATGAATGGAGCGTGTAAGGTGGCGTAATAAGATGTATACCCAGCGATATGAAAAAGGGTTAGTGTGAATAAGGCATGCCCAAGGTACTTGTGCACGCCAACAGGGTGCTCTAAAGGGAATGCATGGGTGCGAAAGAAGTGTCTTAGGCCAGTGAAAGAATTTCTGAGTATGGGTAATAAAATAAGCAGGGCATGAAATTTGATGCTTTCA
>JADGBV010000270.1 GCA_015231345.1 Planctomycetota bacterium | reverse complement strand
ATCGATAGATGACACACCATATCCCTCTTTAAGAGAATGCTTCTCTCTCCTCAAAATTGTCAAAACTTGCTCAAGTGTCATACTGATTAGTATATCAGCAAATCACTGATTTTCCAGTGCACCACCAATCAGTAAAGGACCATAGGGATAACCCTGACATTTATTGGACATAAACTGAAAATACCAATGAGGATTTTGCTCCTTTTCGTTTTCATGCAACTGAAGCATGTCTGAGGAAACTTAGAGTCGCAAAGATAATAGGACTAGTTCGTCCCCGCAAGACACGTAGTGGATGTGAGGGGTAGGCCTAATATCTGCCAGACTCTGTTTCTGAGTTTGCGTAAGCTGCACTCTCACAAGTTCGAGATAGCCACTTGGTTCACGTTGTTTACCAAGTGGCTGAAATGCCGAGGATTGCAAAGGAAGCGGCTATGGCAATGAATTGCCGCCTCCCTTTTGTCTTTTCTTTTGCTTTATCAAAGCTATCTAAAGGGATTACTAAGGACAATGTCCTTACCCAGCATTATGGGAAATAAAAAAGTTTTTTCTTTTGTTTCGTTTTCTTTGTGACGACAAAGAAAATGAATAAAGTTAGTCATCACCTGTTCGGGCTCGTAATAGCCTTTAATGAATTTGCGTTTGGCAGAGGTGATGAGGAATTCACTTATAGGAATAAAGTACATGGCCCAGAAGAGCATGAGGGGGATGGTTATTATGGCTATGAGGATAGGATCAGTTAGCAGTAGGTACGGTGTGATCCCAGACACCACTAATAACGCTGAAGAAACCAAGTAAGAAATCGATTGAGTTAGTACTACCTTGATATCCATGAGCTCGTGTTTCAATATAGCATAGGCTGTGAAGGACACAATAGAGATTGTAGAAATTGGACCTACCACATTTAAGTCAGTGACTTTTAATAAAGGTAAAAAAAGATTAACAGTCATCGCAATCACTGCCGCAAGAAATGTTCCAAGAAATATATACAACAACTTCATTTTTTCAATTTTCGAAGAGTTTAAATATTTTCTAAATAAATTATAAAAAGAAATCAAAATGAAAGTAGTGAAATAAACTGTATATATCATATAGGCCCACCCTGGGGTAAAGGTCATATTTCCTACAACTGGGGATATTGTTTCAACATAGGCTTTAAGTGGGGAAATCAAAATAAAAAAGAAACTTGGAATCAAATATATAGATAAAAAACCTTTTCGCCCAATTGACGTTGTATTTGATGGAAAAACTATTGAAAAATATAGGAATGCTGGAGCAGTGACGGCTGGTCCGACAAGCATGAGGTTTGACAATAGTAGTTTCGTCTTCATTGCAGAAGACAATAAAGCAAAAAACCAAGTCAGGCACCATAAGGATAAACTTGAGGAGAAAAAGAAAAAAGAAAAAGAAATTGGCTTCTTATCACCTTTGACCATAACTAAAACGCCAAGAAGGAAGTTAAAGGTGGCAGTAAGAAGGAGCAAGAATAAACTCATAAATACTTACTAAACTCCAACGAATATTCTTCAATCAACTTCTTTGGCATCTCCATTATTTTCCAGTTTGTGGGGATAAGCTTTCCATTTATTTTTCGCCCAAAGGTTGGGAAAAAGATAGGATCCGAGTACTTCACTGAAAATTGAAATCCAGCCTTAAGATATAGAGACTTTATCCTTTTATTTTCTTCATCACATAGGCAAAAGCATTTTTTAGTTTCATTTTGTTCACATAGTCTTCCAAGAGCAGAAAACAACATTGGAAGCGCTTTAAAGCTACTAAATACGAAAGAGTTAATATCTGCATACTTAGTCCCTTTCAAATCGTAATGAGTTAAGGAAGTCGTATTCCCTTTTTCAAATGGCAGTTTATTATTAGCCCTAAACGTAACTCGAGCTGATGCTAAAATTTTTTTTGATTGGTTTTCTATATAAACGATTATCGAAGAATCATCAAAGGACTTATCAATATCAACAGAAAACCCCAAATATCCAAATAGGTTAAGAGCATTAATTACTTTATTTCTAATTTCAGCAGCCTTAGATAATTTCGACCCAGGAGAGATCATTATGCATGAATATTTAAGATCTAAGTCATACGCTTTTTGAACAACCCTCACATCAGGATTTTGAATAACCGTCTTTTCTTGTAATTGATTATTTGGAGTTTTTTTAGTTACTTTTTTGGTTACCATGTTTCACCTGTACTTTTTTAGTTTAAAGGTTAAGGGTAAAAGGTGAATGGTTCATTCTTCTACGCCTTCTGCTTCAACCCCACAATTATCGATCTTCATAGCCAACAATTGCACTCATTTCCCCTATTTCTAGTATACGGAAATTTAGTTTTATTTCTAGTCACTCTAGTTAAGAACAAAGGTCTTCGACCTTTTGAACCACTATAGAAAGGGGAACCCTCTGTCACCGCCCGGCGGTTCCCCTTTCATCCCCTCCACCAGGCTCGTCTCAAATTTAAACTCACTCCTTGATATTTGGGATGATTCATTGGCCCCCCTCAGGCGGGGAGCAATTGCCAATATATCATCTACAATATCATGTCCCTCAAACATAAATTTGAGACAAAGCAACAGTTACTTCACTTAACCAAAGAGGCGTTCAACTGCCGTAGGGATCGTTGAAGTAATCAGGACATTTATTCAACATTTCATCAAGAGAACCACAGGATATTTTGCTCCTGCCAAATGATAGACTGCAAATAGACGTGGTTTAAATCAAAAGGTGGGCTGATTTTTCAACATTAGTCCACCCAATAATTGGGCTTTCGATGTTGATGAGCTATGGCTAAAACAATAATATTTGTTACCTCAATTGAGTATAAAATCTTGTGAGGAAACTTGTGTAAAAGAATATGTCTAATAGAAAGGTCTTCTGTAGGACCAATTTCAGGGTACTGTCTTATCAACAAAAGCATCCTCTTCACCTCTCTTTTAAAAAGAAGTCCCAATCCTTTTTGTTCTAACTCATAAAATATAACTGCATCATCTAACTCTAGCGATGCTTCTTTGGTAAAAAGAATATTCATTTAGGAATCAGAAAATATATCATCAAATGAAACCAATTCAGAGGATCCATTTCGGTAGCGATCTAGCCTTTTTTTTGCCTCATCTAGCCAAATCGCATCAATTATTGGATTTGGCTCATCTAAACTTTTAATAACCGTTTCAATGAAAACCATCTTTTCAAACGGCTTCATATCCAGTACTTGTTCAAGGGCTGAATTCATATTGTTGCCTCCCTCCACATCATGATTCCATCAATGTATTATGATTATATCATGTTCTTAAACTACCCAATTGTGATTTTGCACGTCATCTATCTACGATTCCTACAGCACTCAAACATGTCCCGGTCACGGGTTTTGTAATGTGCTTTTTGTCACCGAAGGGTGTTTGAGAAAGCATTAGTATTGTAGGGAAAATGGGGCTATTCCGTCCCCGCAGGCCACGCAGTGGACGTGAGGGGTAGCATCATTTTCTCACAAATACTGCTTTCGAGTTTCCGTAGGTGACACTCTCACTTATAGTTCGAGATAGCTGCTAAACTCGGACTTCTCGTTAAGCAGCTGAAATGCCAGGGATTGCAAAGGGAGCGGCAATGAGCGTCCTTTGCATTAGCTTTTGAAAGGTTGCAAACCTTTCCTTCTGACCATTAAGGGCGTGGTCCTTGAAAATAGTCTTCGATATACTTTCCTTTCGCAGAGGTGATCAGGAATCTATTAAATATCCAAAAAATATCGTGTGCTTTTAAGCTGTCCTTCTTTCCTAAGCACCCCTTTTGCGACTAAATCTTGAAGATCCCTTGTTGTGGTAGCATGGGGGGACTTGGCAATACTTGCATAATTCTTCGCACTCAAGCCACCATCAAACCCATCCGGCCCCTCTTTAAATATTCGAGCAATAACCTTGCTCTGCCTTGAATTTAGTTCGTCCTTTACACGATTATAGAGTTTCCCCTTCTTAATAATGAAACTAACTAGTTTCTGAGAGTATGCCAGAGATTCAAGAACTAGCTCACTAAAATAAATAAGGTAGGCAGTTATCTCATTCTCTTTATTAGATTGCTCTAGAATATCGTAATATGCCGACCGGTTCTTCTGGATAACAGATGATAGTGATAATAGTAGTGGCTCACCTAAGTGTATAGAGATCATCTTCTCTGCTAGCGCTCTCCCAATTCGACCATTTCCGTCTTCAAAGGGATGGATACTGATAAAATACCAATGCGCAAGCGCAGCTTTGATAAGGATCCCCTCCCCTCTATTTTTTTCAGCGGTAGCCGCTCTGAACCAGTTGATATAGCCAGACATTTCTTCAGGAACCCGTTCAGAAGGTGGCGCCTCAAAATGAACAGTTGGCTTGTGAACATAACCCGACACCACTTGCATAGGATCGCTACCCGTCCGATACGCACCGGCCTTCAAATCTTCACTCCCCTCGGTTAGCAATCGATGCCAATGAAACAGTAATTCGTCGGAGATATCATTCTTAAAGTGACGATAGAGCTCGACCATCATCATTGAAATTCCATTCTCAGCAGGAGATACTCGGCTAATATCAGCGTCTAGGCCAAAATTTCGTCTTATCGAAGACTGAATACTCTCTCGGTTCAGGTTTTCTCCTTCAATTTCCGAAGTCTTTTGAGCTTCATCACTAATGATCGATATCACGATCTTTTGCTGTTCCTGGTTATCTACATGGCTGTATGCTCCAAGTAACATTCCAGACTGCTTGATAAACTCTAACTCATATTTGGCTAACCTTTCACTATTGTAGCTAAAATTTGGCCAGTCTGATTTCTCCCAATTCCATCTCATGAGTTATATCTCCTTCACTTATTACTCATATTATGCCACATTCCTGAGTTATAAAACATTATTTTATAACTCACCACTTCGCTAAAGGAACCCACTGTCACCGCCGGCGATTCTCATTTCATTGCCTGAGGGAGCTTTTTTTCAAAAAGCAAAAAACCGAAAGGAACCATTTTTCTCATTGCCATTTGAATGATTTTCAAAAAGCAGAAAAGAAAAAAGGTCTTCGACATTTTGAAAACCAATGAAACAAGGATGCTCAGTGCCGCACCATTGTTGATCCCTGGCTACGACCCTACGAAAACTCACAATATGTCCTCTGGAAAACCTGATCGCCCCCCTTCAACTCCGTATGCGGGAGCGCAATGGCTCACAGTTTTCTATGAGGTCAATATCGCTCAAACAATCTTCGGGTCGGGTTTAAGAAACCAATTGTTGTTCAGCTGCAATAGGGATCGACGAATAAATTGAGACATTTTATGGACACTTATTCAAAAAACCTATATTCATTACCCCTCCGGGGGTAGAAACAAACTAAAAAAGTTGCAATTAATTTGGGA
>JADGBV010000026.1 GCA_015231345.1 Planctomycetota bacterium | reverse complement strand
CACGCAGCATGTTTTCTTTTGAGACGACATACTGGAGTTTTGCCAGATTAAATGGAACCGTTTCATCAACGCGCCGCTTCCCCGAAACCCCGGTCGGGGCCTTATGAGGATTCGAGCTTAATGTCGTGTTCGATTTACGTTGCATTCAGGCCTTCAGCTCCATCTCATGAGCTTTCGTGCCCTCAGCTGACTCCTGACCATCACTCCAAACATTGCTGTTGAAGCGCCTATTCCCATCGGAATATGCAAAGTGGCCAGGGCTCCCCCATGACGATGGTGCGTTGCACCAACGATCGTCGCTTCGCTCCGCAATAAGAACATGATCTTTCACTACAAACCGCTGCATTTACCATTGCCCATGTAATCTGGATGGGCGTAGGAATGTTGTGCTCCCTTACCCTAGGCTTCGGCCTTATATGCAGTTTCTGTCCGTCGGCTCGCAGTTTTGCACTTTTAGACGTTTCGCTTAGCTTTGCATTAGCGCTCAAATAGGCTTCGCCAACTTCCTCTGCACGATTCGTCACCTCCTCGCACTTGCCATCGGCTAGTACTTTTTAAAATTGTCTTCATAACATGAATAAAATTCTCAAAAAATGTACAGAGGACTTTCACCACATAAAATCATGCCCATGCAGAGCACACACAATGCTATCTACACAGATGAAATAAGCTCCGTGCCTTCGGCACTCCATTTTCTTCATCGGTAATGCCGACGCTCAACATTACAATATTCATAAGGATAAACTATGCCAACAATTTCAATGTTTTATGGGCTTATTGTCTATATGTATTATCTTGACAACAAGCAGCACCATCTTCCTCATATTCATGTTAAATATCAAGGCGAGGAGGTCATTGTTGATTTGCCTGACGGGAACGTCTTGGAAGGCTCTATTCCATCAGCTAAAATGAAGTTGCTACAAGCATGGATAGAGCTACATAAAGATGAGTTGATTGCAGATTGGGAATTAGCAGTTTCTGGTGAGCAACCATATAAGATTGATCCACTGAGGTAATCATGAACCCTAGAATAAAATCAGTAGAACCAACCTCAGACTATAAGTTAAAAGTTTACTTTAGCAATAGAGAGATAGGTATTTTTGATGTCACTCCATATTTGGGGATAGGTGTATTTAAAGAGCTCACTGACCGAAACTATTTTAACCAAGCAAAAGTATTTGACGGAACCGTTGTATGGCCTCATGAGCAGGATTTTTGCCCAGACACTATCTATAATGAGTCTATTCGCCATATTGAATCGGGATAAGAACGAGTTTCTCTCTCGCCCCTCCCATACCACCAACTCATACGGCACCGTAAAAGGACAGGCAATGCTGATAGTCAATTTGAGTTAATGTGCTCGTATCTCAGATAACTTCGAGTGGTACCTTTACATAATATCCTGATGAAAATTTCCATCGCTGCAACATTGCGACCTCCATATCCGGTGTTATTTTATGGGCAAAAAGCTTATACTAAAGAACAGGTGAAATCCATGTCATTTTTGGGCACCACTTCAGGTCATGCTCAATACATGTAAAGCAGCCAAAGCATAAATAACGTATAAAATCTTATATTTGGAATTTTTCAGGCCATAAAACCAAAAAAAGATCAGCGATATTGAGCCAATGCTAGAAGCTGCTATCGTGAGGTAAAAAAAAATACTATTTGTCATTGTCGCTCATCTTTGAATGAATATTTTACCTTCAATTCAAGCCTTCAAGTCTAACCCAGTTTTTGGTGGTTTAATTTCAGGTTGCGATCATACAAATTCAGGAATTTAAGCAGCCATCATAGAGTTTGCTTTTATGCCGCCCTTTCTTGAGATACCTCTATAAACTCCAAGAGCTCATCTCGACTTGCTCTCCCGAAATTAGGTTTACTCAGATCAATAATCCTGCTTTATATCCATGTTAATTTTATGATGGTGTCCAATGCTACCCCCACAGAATATTTCCATGACTCAGGCTTTGCCCACTCCTGCCAGTCATAATATTATGTGTAGGGAAAGGGGGAAAAAAGGAAAAAAACTCAGCGAATGGTCTTTATTTGTGAAATGACACTCAGTTATTTACCATAAGCAACATGGAAATCATCGGTGCGGAATGGGCGGGCTGGTAAGCCTTCAGAATTATAGAGATTACACAAAGGGAATTGATGAAAGGCATAGCGAATATGCTTAATATTATCCACTTTAGGCGATGAGACTTCTACTGTATCTTTACCGATAATACGAGCTTGCGCCTTATGAAACACACCTCCTTTTCCGCAAAGTTCAAAGCCTTCCAATCTCTCTTTGTTTACGATGAAAGCTTCGGGATCATTCGACCCTATCAGTCCACGTGATTTAGGGAGAAGGACTTTTCTTGTTTCAAGGCCACCAGCAGATGAGTCGAAACGAATAAATGCCTTTGAACCTTTTAATAGAATCCCGCTTTTCATAGGGCCATCCGCCACAAGATCATGCCCTTGTAGTTTGAGAGCTTGGAGAGCAGCACGCCTGCCCACTTCATTCTTTTCTTGGGGGTGAACATCAGAATAATTACCATAATCGAGAGCCATTGCCATACCCGTATTAGGCAGTTTAAGAGCCATTTCCTGAGCTTCGCGAACTAAAGAGAAGCCTCTGGCTCTTTTTGTATTTGCCCCATGCCCAAAGTAGGCTGGAAGCTGAATAAATACAAATGGAAAATCACCCTGGCCCCATGCTTTTCGCCAGCCAGAAATGGCTGCGGGGAAAAGAGTTCTATAAGGCAGAGGGTTATCTTGAGAGCGTTCACCCTGATACCATAGCATGCCAGCGATTGGAGTTTTAAGTAATGGGTATATCATGCCATTATAGAGTGCTGATGGGGTTTTGCCGCTGTAGGAATAAAGCAATCTTTCTGCATCTTTCCCTCGACCTTTCTTTTTGAGTACAAGAGCATGATTGGTTGCCCACTTTTGCTCAGATTCAGCTTCTTTTCGTGTCATCGCTTCCTCTGGGTGCCCTGCTATAGATTCTGGTGACATCCAAGGCCATATTTGCGAACCTCCAAGAGCCACAACAATCAAACCAACGGGAATATCAGTCCTACGCACCAGTTCTCTAGCCATATAATACGAGACAGCCGAAGTTTCTAAGGCGGTCTTTTCATTGGCCCTTGCCCAGCCTTTGGAAGATTTACGCGGGTCAGGCATAAATGATTCACAGGCTTTATGGGGAGAGACTATGAGCTTCCCAGTTATCACTCGAATCAGCTCACTATGAGGGTAGCTTTGTGGAAGGGGTCGAGTGCCCTTAAGGCCCCAGCCCATATTGCTCTGACCAGAACAGATCCATACATCACCAATAACAACATCCATCAAGTCAATGGTCTTTGTTTGACTGCTTACACTTAACTTGAGAGACTCTGCTGAACTCGTACGAGCCGGCAATGTGACTAGCCATGAGCCATCATTATCGAGGGTGATATTCTTGGAGTCTTTGCCTAACGATACGCGAAGGCTCTCCCCTTGGGCCCCCGTGCCAAATACTTTTATGGGTACATCTCGTTGTAGCACCATATGATCGCTAAAGGAACCATGAAGGTCGAAGGCGAAGAGGGAGGATTCCTGTATAAAAGGAATACAAACTAAAGATAAGGCTGTTACTATTTTCTTCATTATTTTATTCGTCATTATTGCTTTCTTCATTTTAGTTAGCTTCTATTTCTTGCCCCACGCAGCCGAAGGACTGACTTTAATCACTTTCAAGTTGTCCCAGCTCACTGCAACTGGAGTCGATATCTTTCTCTTCGGAATAGGGTCTAAATTCAAATGAATGGTAAAATCGGTCATATCAGCAGAGATACGCCTTATGGAAGCAAATAAATGCTTCTGACTATTTGCTTTTTTCAAGATATCCCCTTGTATAGTGACATCTGTAGGTTTTCGAGGGTCATTCCGACTACGATAACTTTTGGCTTTGACTGGAGTGTATTTTGACTTAAGCATCAAGTGCCCCTGGGCATTATCCAGGCCTAAAGACTCTACCTGCACAGAAACAATATACCGTGTCCCTAAAGGATCCTCTGATATATCTAGGGTTTCGCTAAGAGACTTTACGCCTTTTACAGGGCCCATTTTTTTAAGCTTTTGTGCACTTAAGTCTTCGATAGGCACAATCTGCCCTTCGTCCCTCAAGGAGACTTCGTCCACAAGCAAGCCTCCCTTATCCGAGCCAGACTGGGTGCTTTCTATCACCAGAATAGCATAACGAGCTCCCGCCGGTTTTCTTGAACGAACCCAGACATTCCCTATTGATTTACCTTCGGCAAGCGGGGCGCCAGCAACCTTCTCTAACACACCACTACCCAGAGAGCGGTCTTTAGCCCATACAATTGACATGGATGCTTTTTGACGGGATGTGCCCTCTTTTTTCACAAGGCATTCCCCATATAATTCTGTTCCATCCAAACAACCGCTTACCTCTATAGCTTGGCAGATAAAATTCTTAGATTGCGACGAGGAAATAGGCAGGTAAGCACAAGGCCCCACCAAGCCCTTCTCTTTGCTACGGATAACTATCTTCTGAGACGAAGGCAGCCACGCCCCTAGTCCAGTTGAATCAAAAGAAGGGTTAAGTACTTGGATGGGCGAATGGGGAGATGAGCCCACTGAATAGCGAGCGCTTTTAAATTCTTCAGGAAGGGCAAAAGGGCTATAATGATAGCCCAGATTAAGCTGCTCCCCAGCAGAAGTTTCCACGGATATTAATTTGGGAGTCATATGAGAGTAATGAATAAGCTTTTGTCCATTGGCCTGCGCCTCACGGGGTTTCTGCATATATGTATCAAAAGCAACGACTTTTTCATAAACCTCAGGGTTATAAAGCACCATTAGGCCCAAGCCACCAAAAGTCAGGTCAGGCAAACCTCCACCGCCGGGGATCCACTCTGGTTTTTCATTACTATATCGGGAGAGTAAATTTGCCCCTCTTCTACCTGGCCCAGCCAATGATCGCAATCTGCGGCCATCGCGGTAGGCATAATACGCGGCAGAGGCGGGCACTGGATTTCCCAGAGAGCTAAAACCCTCTAGCGCAGGGAAGTGCACAATGTTTCCAGGGTGACGTAGGATGCAATCCACTGAATAGCCACCCTCAGTGCCCGGGCCAGCAGAAAAGGCTGTGATATAACGTGGGGCATTATCATCTGTCCAAGCGGAATACGATGAGTATATATTGTTATTGAAGCTTTCCCAATCTTCATTTTCTCGGCGGTACTTCATGAGCGCAAAGCCATAAGCAGGCAAAAAAGAAGGATGACGTGGGTGGACAATGGGTTCATTTTTAAGGGGGCGAGGATTATAGACCATGGCACTTCGCTCATGATAATACTCATCATAGGTTGCTGCTCTATAGGGTGAGGCTGCGCCAACTTGCTCGGCAAAGAGGTAACTTTCTATCTCGGGAGAGGCCAATAAGCCCCAATGTAGTGGTCCATTGTCTTGACTGCCAAAATTGACCATGCCACGACCATTCATATAGTCACCCGTATTGATAAAGCTGCGCAGTATTTTCTTACATAAGCGGACGATCTCCGGATTATCATGATAATAATTCATGGATCGGATAGCCGCCGCATTGATTTTCATAATCGTAAAACAGCTCATATCATTACTCATGCCATTTTTTGGATTGGGCCAATGAACCACAAACCCATCTGGAGTTTGGTAGGGACTAATGCCATCGGGGTGTTCGCCGGCCTGACGAATTAGTATTTCTTCGACTAACTTTTCAGCTTCCTCATCCTGAAAAAGCGCATCGGACATCAACATGGTGATAATCACCCAAGCAGCGGCATCAACACTGCCCCCTTTGGGAACGCGAGATTCTCGCAAGCCAACCCCATCAGCGACCCAGCCACTAGCGACATCAAGAGCAGGACTGATACAGTTTTTTGCCAAAAGGATATGCTGCCGAATTTCATCCTCGACCCACTGCTCAAATGTTAGGCGGGGGTCTTCGAGTGAAGAGATATGAATCATTCTTGAGCCGACTCCCAATATAGCTCCCCAACCAGTCGATGAGAAATCTTTAAGAGTTTCCGTGCTTTTCAATAGAGGCACAGCCTTAGTAAAACCAGACGAAGACTTCGGTAGCAGAGACACGAGGGTTTGCCCACCTTGGACTGAAGCCATATATAAGCCACGATAGCCAGGCATAACAGCTACAGGAGAGTATGAAACACTCAAGATTGGCTCTTGGCACTCGTAAAATTTGCGCACTTTCCCTTCTTGGAGTTCAAGTTCGTAAAGGGCATCCCTACTCGCGGCATATAGGATTCCGGCGTCATAATCGGCACTCATGGAAATGATAGGTGGGCTGGTTATTTTTTTCAGAGCCTTCCCTTGCAAATCATTCATTTCGGCTTTTAGCCGAATAATATCACCCTTTTCCCCGGCAATATAGAGAACCCCTTTATAATGTATCATTGCCGAAGGGTTTATTTTGCCGAGCAAATGCTTGCTTGCAAAGAGATTCATTTTTTGAGTATTGCAGTTATAACGATACACTTGCGATCCAGAAGAAGCCTTTGAGCCTAAACTCACAAAAAGAAGACGAGCTGATTGTGAGAATGTCATCGCTTGTATCGATGCATTCTCTACGCTTGCTGATTGCCCAGTAGCGAAATCTGCCTTACTCAGCTTGGCCACGACTTCCTCGCGGATATTACGAAGCTCTATACGGGCACTTGCCGAGTCGGCCATGGCAACCATGCCACACATATCAGCAGTACTGAGCAAATCCACTTCATCCAAATCACAAGACCATTGCCGAGCTGCCCACTTCGAAGGGTACTGCACTTTGCCTTGTATTTTGTATGCCTGAATATGAAGCCCGTTCTCTTTCCTGGGAGCTCCAAGAGAAAGAGCATCATAATGAATATATAAGCCCGCGCCAAGGATTCTTCCTGCGGGAAGTTTAACTTCAGCGGAATCAATTTTATCCAGCTGTGTTTCAGGGTCGTAGAAATACCATTTTGCTTTGTTGACATATTGCTTAACCGTCTTGGCTATACCTGGTCCGATGTCATCAATTGCCTTAGGCTCGGAGATGTAATATTCTTTATCATTAGCCAGAACAACCCAGCGCATAACCCCTGAGCACTCTTTCCCTTTTGAAGCCAGCCTTGCCTCCATTAATCCTGGTGTGCAGGGGGCTTCAGTCAGGAACTGATTATTATTCCAGAGAACCAGGTAGGATAGAGGGTGAGGGGCTTTATTTACTGTATAAACAAAGATACTATCATCCTTACCATTATTCTTTACCTGAGCGCGAATAAAATGAGCTTCAGGAGCAGTTGCTTCTGATACGAAACTCTGGCAAGAGCCTGCGTAGCCCTTTTCTGGTGAGCGGGAAGTATTGGAATTTAGACGACCATCATTAAATCGGTGTGGCTTAGCAAAATGAGTATCTTTTGCCACATAATCTCCTTCCCATGAAACGAGAGTTGTCAGCTGCTTATCGTTTTGGTGCTGAATAGGCGAGATTAAGTGGTTAAGCTCAATAACAGGCTTTGTAGGAGGAGCCTGAGATTTTGATGGGGCACTCGCTGAATTGCTACGAGAAGCTTCGACGCTATTATTGGCTTTTATCGCAGTGCTAAGGCTGGAATCTGTGATCGAGCTATGGTTGGCATCGGCTTCTGGGCTGATGGCTACGCTATGGCTGGTATCGGTGTCGGTGCTCATGGCTGTGCCGCTGCTTGCGGCTAGTGCGCTACTCTGGTTCGTTTCTGCTGCATCAACGTCCCGTGTGCTTGTTGCTGCGAGAGACTCTTTGGGTGCTTCGACGCCAGATGCTGTAGTTGCCTCATCCAGTGCAGCGTCTTCATGCTCGTTTTGGGAATTCACGTAGACATAGCCACCAATTCCCAGCGCAAGCAAAGCAAGCGCACAAATTGAAGCTATGACAAGAGTTGGATTTTTCTTTGCCGAAGCTTGTTCCAGAGGCTTTGGATCTTCTCGCCTCTGGCGCTTAGGCTGAGCTCCCGCTGCCTTTCGCTGAGGCGCTTTTTTTATTGCCTGCTTGGCTTGTTTAGGCGGAGCTTGCTGAGTTGCTTGCTTGGCTTGTTTAGGTGAAGCTTGCTGAGTTGCTTGCTTAGGCGGAGCTTGCTGAGCAGCCTGCTTGGCTTGCTTCGGAGAAGCTTGCTGAGCGACTTGCTTGGTCTGTTTAGGGGTCGCCTTCTTAGCTGCCTGGCTCGCATTATTGATCATAAAGCGAAAACCGCAGGAGCATTTGAGCTTCTTCGCGATGAGTTTATCGCTCAGGCCATGCTTTTTTTTGCATTTCGGGCAAGAAATTCTCTTACCTTCAAGTGAATCAAGCTGAAGCCCCAGCACAGCTCCTCCACAAGAGCAACTTTGCCATTTTTTCTCAGCATTCCTTGCGTTTGCAGGGTATTCAGTGGCACAAAATGGGCAATTCTTAAGTTTCATTGTGAGGAAAGGGAGATCTCCTAATGCGTCTTCGAGGTGAGGGTTTTCAGCTACTTACGATAATATACTCCCAAACATCAAAAAATACACCAATAATTCTGGAATAATCGCAATTATCTACTCAAATGAACAAGAGCTTGAATATTCAATAATTACAAGATAAAGCGCTTACAAGAAAACTTTACTTAGTATAATGCTAACAATGAATACAGCCTTAGACCTCAACACCCACACACCCAGCCGAAGCGAGTACGATAAATACTTAAGCAAAGTAATACTCATCTCCATCACCTTGTTTTGCTGCATATTCTTACATAAAAGCGAGCTCTATGCGACAGAATCTGTCTCGCTGAAACTCGATAAAAGCTATTCTCATAAGGTCAATCCCCTTTTATTTGGTGTCAATGCTCTCTATTCTCTCCCTGGTCCCGGCAAAGGAAAATGGTCGCCCGATGCTCGATGGCAAAAGAACTATTTGCCTAAAGCTCTCAAAGAAATGGGCGGCACCTCAATACGATACCCTGGAGGTCATGTGGTGTCATTTTGGCACTGGGATGACCCATGGCTACAAACTTACAAAGAGCTGTGGGATCCAAAAAGTCATTCTGAGCTCTCCAAGAAAAGCTCCAGAAAGGAAACATTTTCTTCCTATATGGATATGGATGAATATATTAAGCAGTGTAAATATCTAAAAGTTGAACCCATCGTGGGGGTTAATCTTCTGGCGCCATTAAAATTTGGTATCTACAGTAAAGACACCAAGCATTCCAAAAGTCTGCCTTATAAAGGGGACCCAGTTCTAGAAACGAAAGCCCTACTGAAATATGCATCACGTAAGGGCCTTGAAATCACCTACCTTTATCTCGATAATGAGGTGGGGCACCAAGGAGGATTGCCCAAACATATTTCCTACGAAGCCTACCCCGAGCTTATAAAGGACTTTTCTCTAAGAATCAAAGAAGATTTCCCCAATGTTAAGCTTATCATCAACTATATCTCAGGCTTAAATTCAAAGCACGTTAAAGCACTCGTCAAAGACTACGGACAGTACTTTGATGTCGTAGATAAACACATTTACTACCACCCTCCCGGGCAAAAATGGGGATCTTTTTCTCGTGATGCGTGGATGGGAGATCGAAATATTGCAGGGTACACGAGAGAGTTTCCAAAATTTAAAGCTTATTGCAAATCTGTCGGGCAAGATCACATCCGCACTGGGGTGCTGGAGTGGAATATCGGACCTGCCCTGCAAAGTAAGCAGGCCACAAGCTTCGATCAGCTTATGGTGTGTTCAGATTTACTCATGATGTTTATACAGCAGGATGTCCTTATGGCGAATTTATGGCCAATGTACTGGCCTTCTTCCCCACGGAATATGATCGAGTTCAGTCCTTCTTTCCAATATAAATCATCCTTTTATTCAATGGAATTATTTAAAGAGATCCAAGGAATGAATTGCTCTTTGCTCCAAACAAAGGAAAAAGATCTCAGCATTTTATACAGCAAGCCCTACGCTCCCACAACAAAATCCCAGCAAAAGAAAATGACATTCATTATTCTCAGCAAAAACAAGAGTGATATCAGAGAAATATGCCTTGATGGCGGATCACTCAATTTCAAAAATATAGAAGGCTTCGCCTACTGCGAAGGGGGCCCTAAAGGGTATAAAAAAAGCCCTTTAAAGCCTAAGATAGAAGGGACGACATTGAAGGTCCATATCCCCGGTTTATCCCTGGTACATCTAGAAGCTCAACTCTAATTCTAGCTAAGCTTATTCTAAAAAGTGCCCTAAAAGTGCTTCCGGTGACATCAAGACCTGATAGCTCCAGACCTAAGTCATTAATTCACAGACACTAAATCATAATCATACCTATTATAGATCAATTACAGATCAAAATAGATTATTTTCTTGAAAAAGTTTAGAATCTCCCTATACTACAGAAAATGACTTATGGAGTGACCCCATGAAAGCGATTTTCTTAGCCCTGGCATCATGCTGCATCTACTTAACTCAAAGCTGTTGGGCAGCCCCCAATATTCTCATGATTGCCGTCGATGATTTAAAGCCATTGCTAGGAGCCTATGGGTACGAAGCAGTACAGTCCCCACATATCGATTCTCTTGCAAAAGATGGTGTAGTTTTCACCAATGCCCATTGTGGGCAAGCCGTATGTGGTCCTTCTCGTGCTAGCCTTCTTAGTGGACTTAGACCCGATACAACCAAAGTATGGGATTTGAAAACGCGAATGCGACAAGCCAATCCCAGTATAGTCACCATCCCACAACATTTTAAAGACAATGGCTATGAAACTGCTGTTACGGGAAAAATTTTCGATTATAGATGTGTTGACTCCAGGTATCAACACGATGCGCCATCATGGAGTATTCCTTATCGGAAATTTAATAATAACCCGAAAAGTGAATATGGTCACCTCGACCCTGCATATGTGAGCAAAGTCAAAAAGATACGAAAAGAACTTAAGGCAAGTGGAAAAGGCACCTACAAAGCTGTCATGGAGAAAGTGGGGGGCGTTCCAGCCTATGAAAAACACATGGACGTTCCTGACGAAGCCTACGACGATGGTAGCATTGCCGAAACAGGTATTTCACTCCTTAAAGAATTAACAAAAAAGGACAAACCCTTTTTCCTAGCTGTTGGTTTCAAAAAACCTCACCTCCCCTTCGTCGCTCCCAAAAAGTATTGGGACCTATACAAAGACACAAATTTCCCTCCACCAGAAACAAAAGGTTTACCTCTTAATGCGCCGCAATTAGCTTTTCAAGATTCCTGGGAACTTAACGGATCCTATGTTACCTCAAAAAGCAATGGCAAGTTTGACCCGGAATATGAGAATAATCTCCGTCATGGTTACCATGCTTGTGTTAGCTATATTGATGCACAAATCGGCAAGCTTATGGCAGCTCTTAAAGAATATGGAGTCGCTGATTCAACAATCGTAATTTTATGGGGAGACCACGGCTTCCACCTTGGCGACCATGGCATGTGGTGCAAGCACACTAATTACGAACAAGCGACAAGATCTCCTCTCATTATTCTCGACCCACGCAAAAAGTTTGCCATGTCTAAAAGTGCAGAGCCCGTGGAGTTTATCGATATATTCCCTACCCTATGTGAAATGGCAACCCTTAAAGCTCCTGCATCCCTTGAGGGCAAAAGCCTTCTACCTCACATGACCCAGGGTGGAAAGCATAAAGAGGTGGCCATCAGTCAGTTTTCCAGGCATTCAAAAGAAGCGAAAGGAGAAGTGATGGGCTATGCTTATCGCAGCTTGACGCACCGCTATGTGGAATGGGTGGCCAATAAATACAAAAAAGGCAAAATAGCGAATGCACCTCGCATCGCAGAAGAATTATACGACTACCAAAAAGACCCTCTGGAAAAAGTTAATGTCGCTAATGACCCTGCTTATGCTGAAACACTAGCACATTTTAGAAAGCTCAGTCGCGAAATGAATATTTCTGGAGCCAAGTAAGTTTAAGGGTACTCGCACTCCTAGTCTCTAGCCTAATATTTCTTTAGCCACAGAGTCCCCAGAGCTTTTCTCTGGGTTCTCTGAGATCTCTGTGGCTAACTTTTTTTTAGGCAATTAATTTATGTGATTGGTATTATTAGGCAGTTTACTCCTGTGACTGGCACTGCAGCCTCACTATACTCGAGACTTCATAATCAAAGGCAATGCAAATACCATGCCTGGGCGAAAGTAACGCCCAGCTGTATACTTGAGGGATTGAGACTGAATGTAGGCATAGACTGCAGGCATATCATCACTGCTTATTAGACTTTTCATGGCATCAGAAAAGCTCTCCATCGTTTTGGGAAAATCAGGCGAGACCCTTCTATCCGCAAGGAGCCATTTGAGGCTCTGCATGCATCTAATCACTTCTTCAGCTTGATCATAGGATTGGCAGAAGTCCTTGAGGTCCTCTGCCAGAACCACACAAGAACAATTAAAACCTTCAGGTGCTGCCATAGGAATTTTGGCCTTGTTATAAAGATTATCAAAGAGAGTCGTTATGGCATCTTGAAAGTAGTCTTCTTTATCTTCAAAAAGAAGAGACGCTGCATTTGAATACTGCACGCCTATCCAAACATCTTGAGCTTGGAAAGCCTCTAATGGTTTACCATCAGAAGCAACAAGATTAGCGTAGCCAACATGAGGACTATTAGCTTTGAAGTTTGTTTCATAGACTTTCTTCTGCACCCCTAGCCTTTGCTCTTGGGTATAAAGCGCGGGTAGTCCAAGCATCTGCAAATAAGTATCAGCCAGAAGAGGGTCGCCAAAGCTATCGTCACTCTCTCTAACAAGAAGCTCTTTCGCTTGAACATCAAGAGCATCTCCTGCTAACTCAATAATCACCGCCTTACGTATAAGTTTATCTCGCCTAAAATCACTTCCTTTGAGGTCCACGTCATAATCTTCGAGAACGTCAAGGACAGAAAGGGCCTTTTGAGCAAGTTGATTATCGGGAAGCGCATTGCCATAAACATAAGAATTAAGTGACTGAATCAAACTGCCACCATCAGACTCAAGCATATCACCGAGCCTTTCTCGCACTAAAGCTTCATCGACAATATGATTTTCTATAAAAGGAGCTGAGTAGAAATGGTAATACTGATTTCCTGAATCCCATAAGGCATTATTGAGTTCATTCAAAGCGGCCTTTTCCATATTCTCATAGTCATCAATGCCGTCATGGTCAAGAATCCTAGCAATCTCAGCTATGGCACGGAGCCCTGCAACCCAAAGCGAGCCACAATAGAGAGAGATGCCATAAGATGATAGATTATCAAATGTATCGTCAGTTCCATTCGTAAGCGGAAGGTGGTGCCCATGAGGTATCATTTTTCGTATATAAGAAAAAGCTTCCTCAACGGATTCCCAGCATTCACTCAAAAGCTCCTTATTAGCCGTGAAGCGGTAATTCCGCAACACCATAAGAATGTACTTGGGCGCTAAGTCTTTCCATTCGACAACATTATGCCAATCATAAGCATCTGGATGGGGGTCGAATGGCGAGCCAAGATCGTGGACCACAGCCCCCTTAATGGCACGAGGTCCATAGTATTTATCACTCGACATTTTCGCGTAGGGGTCATGAGCATATTGATTATAACGGCGTTTTTCGGGATTCTCAGCAAGGACCGCTTGGCTAAAATGACGCATGCAATCCGTATCGACTTCAGGGAGAAGCCATAGAAGAGAAAATGAACCGTAAAAATATACATCGAGTGAGTTGAAAAAAGGATAGTCTGCACACTCACGAACTAAGAAATGCCCCTCGTCATCCCATATACTTGCATCGGCAATAAAACTTAATGTATTCTGAGCTAAGGTCAGTAGTGTATCCTCATTCGCTTCAGTCGATACAACATTTGATTGACTGAATATATTGAGCAATTCACTCATATCCTGATTTATGCTCTCTTGAATACGATAAAAGGAATTACATGCGTACTCGATGATAGATTCACACCTTGATGGCTCGGCAAAATAGCTCAAGTATTTCTTGTTTGAGCGGTAATCACCAAGATCGATCTCAGGATAATCAAGAACTTGCAAGCAAGGTATGCGTTTCTCATCCCCTGGCTTTATGACAACTTGGATCACAAGTCCTGCAGAGAGTGCTTCTCTACCTGTAAAAATACCATGATCAAAAGTGTTATTCACTCTTCCCGTTCCCAAAGCTTCACACACGACTTCTGCTGTCTGCTCGCTATAAAAAGTGGAGCGTCTAGTAATTGTGATATCTGGATCATCTGCGTCTATCACACCAATGCTAAGCTCTCCTTGAATATCGCCTGCTTCTTTACCTGCATGAGTGCCAAGCTTAATTCCTCTAAACATTCCATTATCTGTAGGTAAATCACATAAACTATTATGCTGATCTCTCGTTATTTTATGCAGAACAAAACCTGCATCCTGCACGCCTGGTCTCTTTTTAATAACACTAAAACCAGACAAATTTTCTTGTGCCCACACTAAAGTGACAACCTTAGTTTCTTCTGATGGGTTTCTTAGAATCATTTCGGTGAAATTCACGGGGGCAGAGCAAGCCTGCGCATCACCCTTTACGATTGGACTGAAATGCTTCCTAGTGATCTCTACGGCATGAGCCTCGGCACGATGCTTCATTTCTGCTAGCGGATAAAGAACCTCGTTGTGAATATCTGCAGAGGGATAAGTTGACTGACCATGAATATCGGACTCATCTAGATCCCCCGTTAAAGATGATTGCCAGTCATTAACAACCCTAACAGCGCCAGAAAAATAATCGAGAAGCAATGAGGCGTTCCTACGATTTAAGGGGGCTTCAGCCTGAATTAAACGCTGCGTGCGTGGGCTCAATTCAATATGATAACATTCCAGTTTATCTCGATTATCATCATAGAGAGATGGGCAGGCTAACATCTCTTCAAGCACAGACTGAAGCTTATCAGACTTGAGATCTTGAGGAATCCAATCTAAGCCCTCAGGGCGTTTTAACGGGTAATAGCCAGCTCGAGTCATCATCATACCTTCATTTACAATACTTAGCGCCAGCTCATCACATTCACTCCTCTCTGCAGCAAACCAATTCTGCATTTTGATATCACCCTCATTCTGCCCCTCGACATGAAGACCTGGAATAAAGCTGATAATAGGCGTTGTACCACAAGGTGTCATCGTGTAACTCGACCCAATTCCACCGAGAGCAATGCCTGTATTCTCTGGTGAAGTTTTAAGTGGCTCGTACCAAGGCTGTATAAATTCCGAAGCCGATCCCGGAGAGCAAAGTGATTTCCCAGGTCCTTTAAGCAAAGAACGTTGCAGCATTGATGGACTTGATGAATGCATAAGTGACAATTTTACAGAAAAAGTATACCTATAATATATCAATTTACGTAAATGTCAAGATTCCTGTCTTTTTTTGTCAAATTTAGGCAAATTCCCTTGACATTGATATGCAATTGATATATATTCTTGCTAAATCATTTTTCTGGAAAATCATATGAATATTCTTCGCAAACTATCCATGGTTGCCATTGGATGCTCTTTTATGGCAACAATGAGCACTTCCATTCTAGCAGAAAACCTTGTCATTATCAATGAAAAACTCGAAAATACGCCTAAGGGCTGGGCCAAACAAGCTGAATTTTCACTAAATATCGATGGAGGTGTCCAGATAATACTTAATCAAGCCAAGTGGAGTGGCGTTTCTATGAATTATGCCAATTACGGAAAAAAGAACCCATTAGTTACAGACTTAGGTAAATATTCTCATCTTCAGCTCACCCTCACCATCGACCCCAGCAGCAGCAAAACCAACCCTCTGGCAGTGACATTAGGCGACACGTCTAATGCTAAGTCCTTAGCTGTAAATTTAGGCAAGCATTATGGCAAGGCACTTCCTAAGGGCGAAAAAGTCACCGTTGATATCCCTTTAAATGCCTTTGTGGATGGAGAAAAAGCTCTCGATCGCTCAAAGATATGGGAATTAATTATCGGAGCTTTCTCAGGAAATGAAGTCAAAGATCTCAAACTTATTCTGCACAGCGTTCAATTCACTGCTGAGTGATATTAATCTGAGTCAAAGGTCGGCCCTAATGCTGCTTCTAAAAAGAAGCAGCAATTAGTGACTTAGCGCGAAATGAGGCAGCCACCGCCTCCAGCAACTGGCGCAGATGAGGATTCTTCCTTACCGCTTGGGCCCAACAAAAAGTCGGCCTTTTGTAGGGGCGCATCGGCGTAAAGCCTCGTCAAAGTTAGGCTCTGAACCGTAGCCAACTCAGGCACATTAGTCGAAATATTACGACTACCGAATCCTAAATAGCGAAAGCCATCGGCTGCAGAAAAGTTCCCCGAGCCTACTTCTGCCCCATCAATGCTAAAAGTCATGGTCGTATTCTCTGCATTAGCATCTCTAAGGTCCAATACAATCGAGAAGGTCACAAAATCAGAAGTCTCGGGAGCCAATGCACCGGTGTACACACCCCAATTCGTTCGGCCTCCCGTAGAAGCCTTGAGTTGATTTCGATGGCCTTCTTTTTGCCATGAGAGATACGCAGACCCATAGGTGCTATCCCTAACACCAACATGAATCGCCGAATTGAATCCTTCTGTTGTTGGCTCATTTTTCCAAAAACCTGCCGTGAACCAATCGTTATTGGTCATATGTCCATCAACAACAATATCGAGAACATAACGGTCATTCTCTGAGCCAGAAGTGAT
Organism: Planctomycetota bacterium; assembly: GCA_015231345.1. Classification (GTDB taxonomy): domain Bacteria; phylum Planctomycetota; class JADGBV01; order JADGBV01; family JADGBV01; genus JADGBV01. The sequence goes on along the minus strand of JADGBV010000026.1, from coordinate 3,108 downwards.
GGTCCCCGCTCCCAAGTCAACATATGCCGCTGCAAAGGTATTCCAAGTTGGGTTTGATATCACACCATCCGCAGAGACTTTCGATGAAGCAGACCACGATGAAGCGCCAACTGAATTTGTCTCGAGTACCTTAGCATTTAACTCACCACTGCCATCAAAGGTATGGCTAACAAGAAGGGATGTGCCCGTCGCTTGTTCAGTATGAGCCCATACAGTAACATTTTCTGCTGGCATTGTAAATTCCGTACTCACACTATACGCATTGGTAAAAGTCCCAGAAGTCGAGCTCCAATTAAGAAATTGCTGCCCTAAGGAAACAGTCGCTTCGAGATCGATCACAGCACCCGCCTCATAAGAACCACTACCATTGCCATTATCACCAAAAACAGTCAAGGTATAAGTTGGTATGGCCTCGAAATGAGCGCTAACTGTGGCCGCAGAAGCTGGCATAGTGAAACTTGTAGAAATTGCATTGGCATCAGAGAAAGACCCCGCGCTTGAAGTCCAATTCACAAACTGCTTACCGGCAGGGACGAGAGCCTCAAGGTCAATCACAGCTCCGCCAGCATAAACACCACTGCCAAGGCCACCATCTCCTTCTACGACTAGGCTATGCACTGGTTGAGAGCCCTCAGAAATGATTCTCCTAAGCTTGATGCTTTGCACCGTTGCTAATTCAGGAACATTCCTAGAAATATTTCGACTGCCAAAGCCTAAGTAGCGAAAACCATCAGCAGCAGAAAAATTACCCGTACCGACTTCTTCACCGTCAATACTAAAGGTCATGGTTGCATTTTCAATATTGCTATCTCTTAAATCCAAATCGATGGAGAAAGTGACAAAGCCAGATGTCGCAGGGTTCAATGAGCCTGAATACACATCCCAATTCGCCTTGCCTCCTGTTGAGGCATAAAGTTGATTCCGAGCGCCTTCCTTGTTCCATGAGACATATGCGGATCCATAAGTACTCTCAGTGACACCGACGTGAATGGCTGTATTAAAGCCTTCGCTTGTAGGCTTATTTTTCCAGAATCCTGCAGTGAACCAGTCGTTAAGTGTCATATGTCCATCAACGACAACATCGAGGACATAGTGGTCATTCTCCGAACCAGTTGTGATGGCCCCTGCTCCTAAATCAATGTAGGCTGCAGCAAAGGTATTCCAGTTTGAATTTGAAAGAACTCCATCAGCCGTTATTTTTGATGATGCAGACCACGAAGAGGCTTCGACACTGTTTTCGTCCAAGGCTAGACCATTGAGTTCACCAAGTTCATCGAATATATGTTCAACCATAATAATGGATGAAGGTCCGGTCACAACATCACCCAAAACAGCTGTTACGACACAGTCATTTCCTGGCATCCTAAGAAATGTTTGCGCATTTGTTGAGTCATCAATCACAGCATTCGCTGAGGTCCAATGAAGAAATGTTTTATTTTCAGGAATCACTGCTGATATATAGACTTTTGAATCAACAAAGAAATCATCAGAAAAGCTACCTTCGTTATTATCAACAGAGAGTGTGTATGAGGCCCTTAATGTTTGCATATCCGTCTTAAAATTACTCAGTATAGTGGCTTCACGTTCAGTATCCGCGAGGGGAAATTCTTCGCCAGGGTCTAGTGTAAGATCAAAGGCTTCATGCATTGTAGCGGCATGACTATTAGCTATGGGAGAGTCTTTGTGGCTATTCACAATAGCTTTCCAAATTTGCGTTTGATTAGCCTCTTCTTCGACATTATAATAACCCCAAGAGCGTTTTGTGCCGGCTTTATTAAGTGCAGAAGCTGAAATGGCTAAACGACCACTTTGGATAATCATTGAATTTCTCACCAATGAATTATCAGTTCTTAATATGCTTTCTGAAAAATCATATGAGTCAACAGCTTGTTCGGCACTCACATTGATTTCCAATAAACCTGCAATTGTTCTATATATATCTTGCAGACCGATGACTTGCTTTGTATTATATTCATTGATGATTTTTGCGGGCCAATTCATAATTAAAGGAACACGGTGACCACCTTCGTGAGGGTGATTTTTAAAGCCTCTAAGGGGTACGCCACCAGAAACACCTTGGGCATTCACATGATTAGAATTCCCTTCGCGGTCGGTCACTTCAGTCCAATTTCCACCATATTCTCTATCTGGATTTAACTTCATGTCCGTATATTTATGGTTAGACCATTCTTCGCTTGAATAGGTCACCCCATTATCACTCGTGAATATAAAGAGAGTATTCTCGTAAAGGCCCAGCTCTTTGAGTTTTTCAACAAAAAGACCTACGGCTACATCTGCCTCATAGACCATATCCGTACGATTATTGGTTGTTTCACCTTTGATTTTTATGCCCTGAGTTGTATCCATTGGGTCATTCACATTGAAATAATCAGGTGGGCTATGGGGGCCATGACCGGCCTGAGAACAAAAATGAATAAAAAAGGGTTTATTCCCTTGGTGCTCTTCGTTATGAGAATCTATATATTTCAAAGCATCATGTACCAATAAAGGGCCCACTGTTTCAGTGGAATAATTATCCATTCGCGAAGTTGAAGTTGAGTAATGAATAAGAGCTTCTTCCGGACCACTAAAATGCTCGAACTCTTTCGAGTTGTCATTCCAACGGCTCATTAAGTCATTTTTAAAGAAAGCGTAGGGTCCTGCTTGAATACCTGATTGCAATACCAAAGAATAATCAAAGCCATGTTCCGTTGGGCCATCGCTTACCTTCTCAGTGTACTTATTACTACCCCATACACCACCAAGGTGAAGTTTACCGTAAAAAGCTGTTGAGTATCCAGAGTCTCCTAGCATATTAGCTATTGTATCTTGACCGGGTAAGATCTGACTCCCTCCCCCTACAGTCCATGTTGCATTAGCTCGTCTTCCTCTATAGACACGGTTCCCCGTCAGTATGCCATATCGTGTTGGTGCACATGAGGCAGAAGTCGCATGGGCATGCTCAAATGAGATTCCATCCAAGACAAGATCACTGATCTTTGGAGTTTCAAAACCTGCTTGAGGGTTAAAGGCCTTAAAATCTCCAGGCCCCATATCGTCGACCATAAAAATGATCACATTAGGTCTTTCAGCTGCGGAAAGACCACT
>JADGBV010000269.1 GCA_015231345.1 Planctomycetota bacterium | reverse complement strand
GGGATAACTAATAGAGGTGGCGTCAAGTGGGTCCAGGGTTAGAGAAATAGTATGTTCATTTTTTTTATTGATTTTTCTCACGGTTGGGAGTTGGTATATTTAGAGGAATTTAATGGAGGCAAATGACATGAATCCCCCCCCCCGCGTTGGGCAAGCGCTGAGATGGCCACTCGTAAGCCATTGTATGTAGTCTAAGTGCCGTCGATGGACGTTCCGATGAGGGATAGGGATTTCCTTTTAAAACAATGGACCATAGGGCTAGCGATCTCCGGTTTGCCAAACTAAAAATATTCGAAGATAATACATTATATCTGTGCAGCCTTTTGCTCGTTAATTCTATGGGTCCCGGTGCTTCTGGGCCCTATGGCTAACCAGAAGCTTTTGCAGTCTAGTGCAAGCCATAACTAAGCCTTAAATTCAAAGCCTGGACGCGTAGCTTCGCTGATGTATCCGTTGAGCTCTGGTCGATTCGTGATACGACCGGCTTTGGCATCCCATTCGATTCGTCCGCCAAAGCGTTGTGCGAGGACTCCCAACAAAGTGATTTCGGTGAGTTTAGTGGCGTATTCAAATTTGGATCCACATTCTTCTCCTTCACCTTTAATATAGCTGCATAGTTCTTTGTGCGGGCCTCCTTTGGGGACTCGTTTATACTTCTTGGGGACACTATCTGCTTTTTTAAACTCTTTCATCTCCTCCTTAATTGTCAAGCGGGGGTTGTTGGATCGTCGGTCAAGAAAGGCATTCTTTTTAGAGCCCAGAAAAAAAGAACCAGAATTTGGGGCTTTACCATAGTCATATTCTTTAGGACATTCGATGCCTTTGCCACCATTATTGGAAATTCCATCCGTCCAGGTAAGAGTGCATGGCGCCAAATTGCCCCGCTTAGGAAAGGTGAATCGCACTGTTGAAGAGTCGGGAATCATTCCCGGTAAGCTGTCACGCTTTTCGACACACTCAACAACAGTAGGCTCATAAAGGTCAAGGCACCAAACGGGCCCATCACCAATATGACAAAACCAATCACCTAGTTGACCTGTGCCAAAGTCCCAGAACCCTCTCCAAGTGAGAGGGTGATAGACGTCATTGTATCCTACTCCACTAACTGGGCCCAGCCATAAATCCCAGTCTAGTGAGGAGGGGGGAGTCATGTTTTTTGGAGGGGTGCTGGCAGGTTTTTTAAAATACCTGTTGCCCCAGTTGGGACCGGGAAAACCACAGTTCACTTGAGTCACATCCCCAAGGACTCCAGCTTCGAGCCATTCTTTCATGGAGCGAATGCCATCGTAAGTGTGGCCTTGGTTGCACATGACCGTTTTAACGTTGTGTTTTTTAAGAGCTTCGCGGATCTGTCGACACTGCCAAATATTGTGCGTCAGGGGTTTTTGAGTGGCCACATGAATGCCGCGCTCCATGGCAGCCATAGTGGCAGCATAATGGGTGTGATCCGGTGTGTTAATACAAACCATATCGATGTCTTTGCCCATTTTGTCGAACATAACCCGAAAATCTTTAAACTTCTCAGCTTTTTCGAAATTCAACTTCTTATTCTTCTTAGCATGCGTCATGTGCATCTTGTCGTCAACATCGCACAAGGCTACAAGGTTTTCATTAGAGCAGCCATCATAGGCATGAGCGGCAATGCCACCAGCGCCAATCATGGCAACATTGATTTTAGAATTTGCAGATCCTCCAGGCTTCCCAATGGCAAAGGGATTTATAGAAGCTATGCCAGCTGTAATAGCTGCACCTTTTAAAAATTTTCGTCTTTGGATATTTGTTTGCATCTAATTCTTTAACTTCTTATAGGATATAATAAAAGACTATACCCCTTGGCTGCCTAAGTCTTGTACTATTTCAACAACTTAAGGCGCTTTTGCTGAGTTTTTGCAAAATACTGCAATCAACAATTTTTGACAGGATTCACATGATTTACATGATTAGATTCGATTCTGCAATTATTCTCACAACTTAGTATACCTTGAATCATGTTAATCATGTAAATCATGTCAAAGAAAAATTAGGTAGAGAAGATATGTCTATTCAATTGGATCAAGCCATAGAAAGCTTAATTATGATTGAATCAGAAGAATTCTACCATGGAAAATCAATCCAGGAAAGGAGATTTTACATTAGTAGTGCAACAATAACGAGCAAGGATTTCTGTGGACTGGTAGGGGCCATTGGGGAATTGAAAATAAACTGCACTGGGTACTTGATGATTGTTTGAATGAGGACCAATGTAGGGTTCGCAAGGGAAATGGTCCTCAGAATTTTGCGACTTTACGGCATATTGCCTTGAACCTAATAAGAAAAAATAAGTCTAAAGGCATAAGTATCAAGGGGAGTCGGAAAAAAGCAGGATGGGATGAAAGCTATTTACTTCAGCTTTTACGGAATTAAGATGCGTAGGCCCTGTTGGCCGCTAAAGCCTTATTGACATACACCTAATTGCTGTAAAATATGTGTATAGGAGTATGCCATGAAAAGAACTAATATAGAAATTAACGACGAATTAGCTAAAAAAGGCATGGAAATATCAGGTGCTACAACCTATAAGGAAATCGTCAATATTGCCTTGCAAGATTTTGTGAAAAGGAATTCTCAAAAGAAGTTACTTAAGTATTTTGGCTCAAATGTATGGGAAGGTAATCTCAGCACAATGCGAGCTACTCGTTAATGATTCTAGTTGATACATCTGTTTTTATTGATTTTTTTAATGCCAAGAAAAATCAGCAAGTAAAATTACTTATAGAGCTACTGGAAAACAGTGTCCCGATTGCTATAAATGGACTTATTTATCAAGAAGTACTACAAGGAATTCGCATTGAAAAATCATACAAGGAAATTAAAGGCATTCTTGATGATTTCTACTATATCAATACCCCAGAAAGTATATACTTAGACTCTGCAAATATGTTTAGAAAACTTCAGGCTAAAGGCATTACTATTCGAAAGAGTGTAGATATTATAATTGCTCAAACTGCTATTAATTCAAATATACCACTCCTTCAGCATGACAGAGACTTTACGAACATATCTTTGCACACAAAGTTAAATCTCTATACCGGGCTTTGACAAAGCAATTAAACTGATGGGGGAATCTATCAAAGTAGCGTCAGTCTTTAACTTAATGATTTCTTGCACCGCTCCCACCACTTATTGCAATCATTGAACGTAGCCGCTTCACGGCAGGCACTTAAATTAATCATAGGTTTCATTTAATATACGAAATGCCTATTTCATGGAGGGCGTTTCGCCGCCCTCCAAACCTCCCACTACCAGCATTCTGCTGGACCGTTACTATTAACTTCTAAACATTATTTCGTTTAGATTTCTATCGCGAAGAATATAGAGCCTGAGAAATAGGTTGTCTCTTTACTGTTGATTTTTCGGTTATTCTTGGTTGACGAGATCTATTCCAATGAAGAATATTAGTCTTCAATGGCTGATGATAAACTGTCAGGATATTTATATTTTTAACTATGAATGACTTCGAACAACAGGTTCTCGATAAACTTAACAAGCAGGAGAATATGATAAGCTCTCTGTCTTGCAGAGTGAATTGGATTCTTCTTCTATCAATTTCTTCAAGTATCGGATCAGCATTTATTGTTCCTGAACTGTTAATGTTTTCTTTCTTAGCGCTTATCGTTCTTTACTTTATCTACCGACTTATATTGAGAGCTAACCCAAAGTGAGATGCTCAGAGGAACCTTGTACGAGAATAACGCACACAGGGATCTGCGAGGGGTGCGTTCAGCAATGGGCGTACCTACCTTAATGGCTCAAACAGGGTTCTGTCGCAAAGTAGAGTTTAAATGGATAATGGGCCATCGATTCATCATGTCAGCTGGCCAAATATCCGAATTGTGAGGACAAACTGCTACATCTCCTCAAGGTCTCGAAGGCTCAATTTGTATCTGAGGTAGTAGCAAATGCATAAGAGGATAATCTCGTTTGGGAAATGGGTTCCTTTGAAGTTCATGCTATGCCGTTCTCGTACCGTTATCTCTATGATATTCAATCTGATTCGATTGCCAAGGGAGATAGATTAAGTTTGCGACAGAACACTCAGGAGCACTGCTGTACTATGGCGGGGTATGATTTGACAAGAGATAACCTCAGAGAGTTGGAGTATGGAACTATTGATTTTCTTATTTCTCAAAGTTGTAGCGATCAAGTGAGTATAGGGCTGCAAACTCTCATAGATCAATTGTGTTTCAATAAATCACCAGACGATCAGATAAAACACATGCCAGTTGAGTTATTTAGCAAAAGTAAAATTGTTTCATTTACTGAATAATTTTCAGAAGCATTAGTCTCAAGTTCAAAATTTAGCCTTGACAAACATTTATAGTGTCAATAATGTTTTGTGTCGCTTAGATATATAGGATGGACTGAATTATGGACTTTATTATCCTTATCGCTGGGGTAACTGCTGCGTTATCTCTGCCAAAACGTTCACTGAAACACAAATATAAGAATTTTGGTTCTACCTCAAAAGAAAATACTTAAAAACTGTTTGAGTAATAGGTATTTACTGTACTAAACCTAATATTCTAAATTTAACAATCATAAAGTACCTTGTTGTTCTAAATTAAGTTTTGGAAAGTACCTTGATATTCTAAATCATATTTCCAATTTACTCCGATGTGGTTCCAGCCTAAGTCGTCCACCATGTAAATGATAATATTGGGTTTCTCCATTGCACTCAGTGATGAAATGTTGATGATATGCGTTATTCAGCAATGGTGAAAATGTGTATGAATGAATCGGTTCTACTAGAACTGAGGAGGAAGCATATCTCTAACCTTTTCTTTTTTTTGCCACGAAAAGCACCAAAGACACGAGTCATTTTCAATCGATTAAATCGCTTAATACCAATCCTCTAATTTAAGTGCTGGTATCGACTTAAAATCTTTGACATTTCTAGTCACAATGATGAACTTATGCTGTAAAGCTACAGCCGCTATTTGCACATCTTGAATATGGTGATGAAGCCCCTTCTTATGTAAGTTGCTGGAAATTTTAGCACATATTTCTCCAGACTCATGATCAAAAGGCAAAACGGTTATTTCATTTAGGATTTCCCTCACTGCATTAGACAGCTTCTTGCTTTTCTTTAGATTTACACCAAACCATAACTCATATGCGACAGTTGAACAGGTAAATATTTCAGTTCGCTTTTTACTGATCAGCTTACTGCGACAATCACCCTCTCCTCTGATAGCATAACTCAAAGTATTGGCGTCTAGAAGGTAAGCCACTAAAATAAAGCCCTATTTTTAGTCGTTTCTTTGCTTGGCAACTCAATGTCCATACCTGAGCAAGAGTCTAAAGCACTTAAGAAACCTTGTGACCACTGTTCAATCAATTCTAGAGTGATGAC
>JADGBV010000268.1 GCA_015231345.1 Planctomycetota bacterium | reverse complement strand
CTAGGCATGGGTATAATTTGCAACTTTAATTTTTCCGATTGAACTTTATCATGTTCGGCCCACAAAACAATATTCTCACGAATATTACTGAGATGAGCTGAGAAAAGCCCTTCATCTCGATGATATTCCATGAGTTTGGGTCGTATTCGTTGGCCTTGAACCCATAAAGTGACTCCTTTTAAATTTGCTTTATTGCTGCTGACTGTGACGGTCACTTCGCTGCCTTCAGCAAATGAAAATTTTGTTGGACTTATAATTTCGAGTCCATAAGCCCCAGGCTTGGCGTCCAAGGGATCTGGATAAAGCACTCGTGTCATTAATGTGCTGAGAGGTGATTGAGGGAGAAACATGACTGTTCCTATTATCAATAGCATGGCTAAAGGAAGCACAAACCAGGTCCAACGAAGAGGAAAGGCTCGCTTGGCCTGGATTCCGTAGAGGTCAACTTCCGTGTCTTCAAGGACTCTTTCTATCATCTCCTCAGAGAATGTGTTGTCTTTCATGCTTTTAAACTCGACTGAACTTATGAGTCTTTCATCGAGTTGAGGTGTGTGTTTTTCTACAGCCCAAGCTATGTCTACTAGATCATACCTTTTAAATTTTGCCCGCGCGTATAAGTACAGAAAAGATAGAAGGCATAGTGCATAAGTCAGTGATGACAGCCACTGGCGTTGTTCATAGTCTAATGATGTGCAGTAATCTAGCGCACACGCGCAGGTGATAAGTCCAAGAGTCAGGGGAATAGAGATGAGCAGTGCTTGGGTGCACTGGACTTTGCGCATGCGCTTCCCCAAAAGTCTCATTCGACCTTCAAGGTCATAAGTGTTCTCTTCTTGTGCTTCCACTTCCTAGATACCTTGCTTAAGAATAATCTGTTTACATTTCATGCTTTATACCAACTCATTCTTTTTACGAAAATGCCATTCCATGCCTAATAACAAAGCAAAAAATATCATAAAATACACATTATTCCATAGAGATATTTCGCTGCGTAAGACTTCGCTTTTTTGGGCGGGTTTCATTTGTTTTAAGACTTCTTGGATTTGATAGAAAGGCAGGACTTGATCACCTATGACTTCTAGATGTGCACGGTTTAGAGTTAAATCGACATATTCGGAAGTTGGAGTGTCTTTGACGTGAAATTTGCAACGACCTTCTATTCCAAGCGTTTGTAATTCCATGACTTTGGCTTTGAGGGAATAGTCCCCAGCCTTAAGTCCGTGAATCTTAGCTTGGTATTGTCCGCCAGATTTATCTAAGAATGTTAATTGTAATTTCTGGAGTTGCTCTTCCTTTTCATTATATAATTCAACATAAGCCGTTGCATCCTCTAAGGGTAGTTCATCTTGGGAGAAAATCCGAGAATGGATGATAATGCTTTCCCCAGGGCTATAAAGAGTTCGATCTGTCATAAGTTTGATGAGTCGCTCGCTTCCACTTGTTCTCGTTTGTGTGGCCCAATGCAGGATCTGACTCCAAAAACGGTGATGGTATTCCCAACCTGCTTTATAACGCCATCGCCAGAAACTATCGGACCCTAAGTATAGAACTCGCCCTCTGCCCGAAGTGTAGCGACTCATTAAAGCAGCTTTGCTGTCGCCAGCACTCACTAAGGTGTCTGTCGCCTTTGTGGGGTGTACAGTAGAAGATACCCAGCTTAGGGAGGGTAATTCTTGCCATAACTTGAGGTTGCTTTCTTCTGAATTCCCTAGTTGGATGAGGTCATCATGTCGGTTTTCTTCTTTTAAGCTTAAATGGTATTTGTTGACTCCTTCTTTATTTGCTGCGCTATAGTGAAAAGGAAGTAAATCACTTAGGGCCCCTCCCTCAAAGGAAGAAGGCATATGATGAGGGCCAGCCATTAAAATTAATGTCCCACCTCGATCAACCACAAATGAGCGGATGCTCTCTAGTTGGATTTGGCTAAAGTGTCTTGGATTGATATCTCCTAGTACTAAGATATGGTAGGCATTAAGAGCCTCCTGGCTTTCAGGATAGGCGCCTTGGCCTACAGCTAATTTCCCCTTTTTCGAAGAGCCGATAAAGACGGTATGGAGGTCGATGCGCGGGTCTCGCTTAAGCATCATATTTGCGTAGCGTGTTTCCCATCGTGGGAATTCATCCACCAGCAAAGTTTTGATGCGATCTTGCAAAACTTTCACATTGAATTCACGGAAATTGTTTTCTTTGAGAGCCTCTCCCTCTAGATTTTCTATTTCTACGCGGAAATGATTGATTCCAGCTTTGAGCGCTTTGATGCCGAAATATGTTAAATGTTGAGTGCCTTGCCCGGCGATAATATCTTTCGTTAATACGACTTTTTGTTCATGCCATAGTTTAAGCTTTAAGGTTCGGTGTTCAAAACCAAAACGTCTCAATTTAAGACTCAGGTTAATAAAATCGCCCTTAAAAATCGAACGAGGAGAATAGACTTCTTCAATAATAATATCCTTCACTTCTTTCTCGAGACCTACGGACATGGCGTAGATGGGCAGGTCTCTATCTTGGGCTTGTTTCGCGACTTCAGCTAGAGAGCGACCACTATTATTGTTGCCATCACTAAAAATGATGAGCCCAGATGCGGCTTGGTTTTCGTAAGCTTTGATAATCTGAGAGATGCGCGAGCCGAGTCGGCTTTTGCTGACATTTGCTTCCAGCTCATTGATTTGCTGGCGATCTAGTTTTTGAAAATCATCTTTGAGATCAAAAAACTCAACTTTGCCAAGCTCAGCTAGGCGGGCTTCCATGCTTTTGTCGTCTGGAGTGAGAATCATTTTTGTGAGCTCCAGGCGACTTTTTTTCTTGAGTTCCTTAAGGATCTCGCGGACTTCAGACCGGTGCTTATTCGAGATTGATGATTTGTTTTTCTCTAGAGTATTACTGGATTTTGTCCATTGTGCTACGAGTTCTTCTGCATCTTGACTTTCTAACCCCTCGGGAAGAAGATCCAGGGAGCTGGCTATGCGTAAAAGATCATCGTCGTTATAGTCATCGATAACAGACATGGACCCTGAGTTATCAATGATAATTGGCAGGTAGCCCTCGTGATTGATGGTGCGTTGAGTGACGAGTAGAGGTTGTAAAAAGCAGATGATGAGGAGAAGGTAAGCGAGAATACGCATAAGCGGAAGGAGTATTCTCCAAGGCTGGCGCAAGGGTAAACGAGAGTAGATATATAGGGTGAGTATACTGAGAAATAGAAATCCGACCAATAGCCAAGGCCAGTTTGTATAAGCTGGAAACAAGAGTTTCATTGGCTAAACCTCCAGCTGAATAACATCTCTAGGCATAAAAGAAACATAAGCAAAAGTATAATTTCTTGCCAAAACTCCGTTAGGCCATTGTCATGACTAATGCTATTAAAGAAATCCATTTCAGTCTGACTGACTTTCATACCCACGAGGTTTTCCATCTCTTTCAAAGTTTCAGGCTTGATGGATGTAAGTTGTCCTTCATTTTTAGGGAGCCTTACGGCGAAAAATTTACTGGGACATGAACTGGTTTTGACCTCATATAGCCCTGGTTCTACGGTATCATTCCATTGGCCAGTCCATAAACCATCATTGAAGTCCATGTCAATTTCATGGCTGAGCCCTTTGGAGTTAATTAAGACGGAGAGTGCTTCGTTATGCTCAGTGGAAGGAGCCTCGTATATGATTTTCTCACCTTGAATTAAATTCACTGGGGGTTGCACGCTGGCTGCTAATACCATCACGAGATTCTGCATGAGAGGTAGGTAGTCATGAGTTAGTGGTAGGCTGCCAGCGGATAAACCTGCTGAGCTTGTCATGCAAGCCACCCGCCCTCCTTGGTAATCCTTGTAAACCAATAGAGGGTCTTCACCCACAGAGGCTAATGTGATAGCATTGCTGTGAGTTTTTGCGGAAAACATTTTCTTGATTTTTGCTTCTTTTAAGACTCGACTGCGTTCTAAATCGAAATCTTGCAAAATGAACGAAGCTTGACCAGCTTTGAAAAAAGGGCTTTCACCAGTCATTGTTTTCGGGCTGAGTAACTCTAGAGGTAAAAGACCTTTTTCATCTTGCTCTAACCTCTGGTAGCTTTCTAAATGAATCCCTTCACCTAAAGCCATGAAAAGCCCACCACCGCGCTCCACATATTGCTCTAATGCAAATTGGAAATACTGAGAAAAAGAAGGGACGGAAGCGAGTACGACGACACGAAATTCTTTGAGTGCATGATAATCCATGCCTTCGATATCGAAGTAACTGATGGTTTTCACGTGGAATAAGTTTTGCTGGGAGTCTGCTAAGTGACTTTTGGCGGATAAAGCGCGGGCTAAGAGCCTTCCTTCGCTTTCAAAGGGATTTGAATTGACTGATCCATCAATGAGTAATACGGGAATGAGGTCTTGAACTTCAACCACTTTGTAATGACTATTATCTATTTCTAGGTCATCATCCTGATTGATAACAGCTTTGATATGATGGAAGCCAGGGGTGGAAAAACTGAGTTCAAATTCATGGGAATTAGAGCCAGGACTTAAAGAGAGTTCGCGCTGTATTACCTTTTCAGAGTCTTGATAGATGTCTAGATGGGTTGTTAAAGCTTCTTTGCCACCATGAAAGACTTCAAGGCGGAATCGTCCCGGCCTATGTGTATCCAGTACAGGTGCTAAAGAGTGAATATCTTGAACTTGAAGGTTGAATTTTTCAAAATCGACTTCATATAAATTGATGTATATTGACGGGCGAGGTTGGCTTTTGTTTTTTAGCTTTGCGATTTTTTGCCAAAGGTCTTTATTTTGGTGATCCCAATTATGAGATTGCTGATCGCAAAGTATATAAATACGCCTGTTTGCTTGAGTGACTCCCTCTAGAGTCCATAGAGCTTTGTTAAGGGAAGTACGTAAATTCATAGTCTCCTGACCAGGTTCTAGTTTTTGTATGAGGTTCCTGAGAAAGACTTTGTCCATGGCTGGTTCGGAAAAGAGAGGCTTTGCTTTATGACCTGCCCAGATAATCATCATGCTGTCATTGTCGCTCATGGAGTCAACAATAGTCATGGCTGTGCGCCTTGCTTGCTCAAATAACTGCTCCTGGCCGTGACCTAGCCTCATGGAATAAGAAGCATCCATGATAATAACATGACATGTGGATTCAGTGCTGCCACCGACTCCTGAATAATTGAGAATTGGCCTTGCCATGGCAAGAGCTAAAAGAATTAGACAGGCCATACGTAAAAGCAATAAAATCAGTTGTTGTAATTTAATGCGTTGAGCGCGAACTTTAACTGCTTCTTGTAAGAACATCATAGCGCCCCATTTTACGGGGACCACTCTTGATTTATTGCGCAGGTGTATAATGAGAGGGACTGCAGCCAAGAGAGAACCCATAAGTAAAAAAGGGGCTAAAAAACTCACTTTTTCATCCGCTTGGAAAAATAAGCAGC
>JADGBV010000267.1 GCA_015231345.1 Planctomycetota bacterium | reverse complement strand
GTTAGAGGAAATCCGGCAATACAATCATAAGGTCTTGACTATCTCATTATTTATGATATAATGTATGACATATTAATAATTTATAAAGAGAACGACATGAACATATCTTTGGAACATAAAGAGGCTCTTTCAGGGCTAATTGCAGCCCCCCTGGTTGGATACACAAAAGATGGATCAGTAGATACAAGTTTCATTCATGACTACGCATCCCTCTTGAGTTCAAATGGGGTAAATGGAGTCTTTATTAATGGCACAACAGGCGAAGGAATGTCTCTGACATTCCAAGAACGCAAAGAAGTTGCTGAGAAGTGGATTAACACTTCACCAAAAGACCTTAGCGTCATAATTCACGTAGGCTGTTCCAGCATAGAAGAAAGCAAGCAGTTGGCTGCTCATGCTCAACAGTGCGGCGCTGATGCAATTGGCATTATTGGCCCCACTTTTTATAAGCCCGCAAAAATGAGCGATCTTGTTGAATTTGTTGCAGCTATAGCCCAAAAGGCTCCTGACACCCCTTGTTATTACTATCATATGCCAGCTATAAATGGAGTGGATTTCCCAATGATTGATTTCCTCAAAGAAGCGCATGGGGCAATACCAACCCTTGCCGGAATAAAATATACATTTGAAAACCTCATGGATGCCGACTTATGCAGGCAATATGCAGATGGTCAATACAATATTCTTCATGGTCAAGATGAGACATTGCTCTGTGGCCTTACTCTGGGAGCAACTGGAGCAGTTGGGTCTACTTATAATTTCATGGCTCCCCTATATGTTCAAATGATAGATGCTTTTACTCAAGGAAAGGCAGAGCAAGCCCTAAAACTACAACGCACTGCTTGCGATATACTGCAATGTATGTTTGAATGCTCCAGCTATTTTGGAGCAGCCAAAGTTATGATGCGTTGGGCAGGAATCGAGATCAATGGCATTCGACTGCCTCTATCCGATATACAGCCCCATGAGGTAGCAAAACTGAAAGAAAAGCTAAACGATGTCGGCTTCTTTTCGTACAGCAATACAACAAAAGCCGCTACTGGCAAAGAAGAAAAAATAGTTAGCTGATGCTATTTAAAGAGTCTTTTATAGCCCTGCATCAGGTTCAGCTTCTATAAAAACACTTTCGCACATGCCGTAATGCTGTCCACTAATGGTATCCATGTGCATACGTGCACTTTTCCCAGCTCCGAATTCAATCATCTGAATTTGGATTGGCCGGTAGCGGTTTATCAGTGCAATAGCGCTCTGGATATCAGTCCAAGACTTTAACTGGTAGCCTGTAGGAGCACCATCGGAAAGAAAAATTAGGCTGTCAACGCCTTCTGTTTTTATCGCTTGTTCAAGAGTATCAAAAGAACGAGTAGGCGCAGAGAGAGGCATAGAGTTTGCTCGGTAAATCCCTTTTTGTATATCACTCGTTAAGCCCTTATACATACGAACAATATCTCCACCAAAATCAACTATATTGTATCGACCTCCTCTTTTCATTTCTTTCAACGAATAGACTAAATTTTCCCGAAGAGAGGCAATTCGATTCCCTTTCATTGAAGCAGATGTATCAACAACATATAAAAAACTATCACTGAAAACATTGAGCATGTAGAAAGTCGTAATAACCGGATCGACTTCAAGGGATGTGAATGGATTAGCGCCTTGATATTCCTTAGAGGCTGCTAGATCCACTTGGAAATCACTTTGATTATCTTGCCACCACTTCTCAGCATCGTTTGCTTTAAAAGATATATTTTTATGAGCCGTAATATTCAAGGCATGAGATAAATGAAGGCGCATCAGTCCATATTCACCTTCATAGCGAGCAATGAGCGGCTCAACAGCACTTTTAATAGGGTTTACATTCAATGCATTACATATCTCCACGAGTAGTGGCCAAGATGCTTTTGAGATAAAAGGCACAAGAACTTCAGATCCTTTTTGCCCATACCGCCGAGCAATAGCCCGGGTGGCATCCATTTGCACACGTATATCTTTGGACTTAAGAGCCGATTCTAGTAAGTGAAGGTAGTCTCCCTCCACATACCCTAAAGCCTCGCAGGCACTTGCCAAAGGAGGGACAAGAAGATCAACTTCGCTTAATTGTGCACATTCTCTCGATATGGCTTTGGAGATTTTACTGCATGATTTAAAAACTGCTTCAATCCATTCTTTTTCGGGTTTTTCGCCTATCATCGCTAAGTAGAGCAAACTTGCTCCCATAATATCTTTACTCTTCTTTTGACTTGGAAGAGACATGATAGAGTTTTTTAGAGAATCCATTTTCGAGTAAGCAGCAATAAGAATGGCGTAGCGCTGTACCCTCGTACTTTTCTCTTGAAGTAATTTTCCCACAAGTTCCTTGCTAATTGGGCTTATATTCACATTATTATCAGCCAAACGGTTTTTCTTTTTTCGTTTTCCTTTAGAAGACTTTTTTCCTTTCTTCTCATTTAATTCACTAGAGTTAGCACTTACGCGTTCGTTTATATTTTTTATAATGAAAGGTTGAATAGCACTTGCGGCTAAAGTGGCTGCCGCAAGTGTTTTGCCGTGATCTTTCAACTTCAGAAAATGACTAACGCACTTATCTCTATGAGCAGAAAGAGATGTGAGCAATGCCACATGATGAAAAGCATTTCCCCGACTGGCGTACGCAGCAATAGCAGTCATATTTTTTTCGTTTATTTCACTGGCTGCCAATAACATACCCAAGGCCGCCCTGGAGTATGAAGGGTTTTTATGACTCATCAAACATCTTATTTGAGCTTTACTGTCTTCACTGATGCTTTTTAAAAACTTACCTTCACCTGTTTGATTCTTTAATTTATTACCAGCATCAATCGAAGGCAAAGCTAGTATCAAAAAACAGAAGATAAATCTAAGGTTCAGCCTGATATTTTTTATCTTTTCTAGCATCTCTGACTTTACCCCTAGTTCAGAATGAATTGATATTCTAGGCTAATCGTGTCAAAATCAATGGATTCTATTTTTATTTATTATTCATTAGACAGTAAGGTGATTCAAAGATAATACATCTTTTCGAATAATACATAGGAACGATTGGGATTTTCTCAGGACAATGTCACACGCCTGACTCTTCTAAAGAAAGCTTCTTTTCAAGATGATCACGAAGTTTGGGAAGAATTTCAAGAGTATTACCATGGCTTTATCACCGCCATTATCATTAGACTCAATGTTTCGCCAAATGATCGTGAGGACTTAGAGCAAACGGTATTACTTAAGCTTTGGCAAAAGCTATCCAGCTATGATATTACAGACAAACGCTGCCGTTTTAGGACCTGGCTTGTTGCGGTTATCCGAAACGAAGTCATCTCCTTTTTTAGGTCTCGATCAGCAAAAAAACAAAAAATTCTGCACGAAAGCGATTTGGGCGCCGAAGTTCTCAAGGATTTTTCAACACCCAGTAATATTGATGAAGTGGTTGAGAAAGAATGGAAAGCCCATCTTTGCGAGAAAGCTCTGGAGAAAGTTCGCGAGCAATATTCAGTAAAAGCCATGGGGGTCTTTGAGATGAGCATGAAGGGCAAAACTGTCGCAGAAATTGCCAAGAAGCTTGATTTAACGGAAAAGTCCGTATCGGTTTTAAAGAGTAGAGTCAAAAAGCGTTTCAACGAGGAGGTCACTCTTCTCCGCTCCCAAATCGAAGAAGCATTTGATTAACAGCTATGGGAAAAACGGATCCTCAGCACGAAGAAGACCTTAAGTATTACTGCATTGAGTTATACGATAAGACTTTTGAATCTGAAGCTAGTAGCGAAGAAGAACCCTTTATAGACGAATTCAGAGGGGAGCGTTACGTCGAAATGGGCCCCTTGGGCACGGGTGGAATGAAGAACGTTAGCTTGGTTTTTGACCTTTTTGCCAATCGTGAAGTGGCCATGGCCAGACCCAAATCCGACCTACCTTCCAGAGAAATGGAGGCCTTTTTGCGTGAGGCTAGATTGAATGCTATTTTGCAGCACCCCAATATATTACCCGTTCACGACATCGGACTCGATCAGGATAACCGCCCTTATTTTACCATGGAACTAAAGCGCGGTCATACCATGGAAAAAGCTATTAACGATGAGGTTTTGGGCCGGCGCGAGGGACTGGAGGTACTGATTAAGTGTTGCGACGCCCTTTGCTACGCTCATTCCAAGGGAGTCTTGCACTTAGATATCAAACCAGCTAATATTTACATCGGACAACACGGCGAAGTGCTACTGGGTGACTGGGGACTTGGTAAGGTTCATGGCACACCGCTTTTTGAGGATAACCCATCGCTATTTAACCCAGATATGCTCGGTGGCCAAACCCTTACGGGACAGGTTAAAGGCACACCGGGCTACATGGCTCCAGAACAGACCAACACCATGAAGAATAAGACTCCCCTAACCGATGTCTATGGATTAGGAGCAACCCTCTTTGCCCACTTGACGGGAATTGCCCCTCCAGTCCTAGAGCTTGGGAGCACCCACAAGAACAAGCCTAACAATCCCCCTAGCCCCCAGCTTTTGTTTCCTGAGAAGATTATTCCCGATTCTCTCAATGCAGTTTGTATGAAGGCCATGGCCATAGACCCTAAGGAGCGCTACCTCGGGGTGGAACAAATGAGCAAGGACCTAAAAAACTACCTTGATGGATACAGCACCTTGGCCGAGGAAGCGACGGTCCTACGCAAGGTTGGCCTACTTTTACGACGAAATCGCTGGTCGGCATTGGCGACGACATTGGTGCTACTTACTTCACTAGTCCTGCTTTGGCTTTATATTCTCCAGATCAAAGAAAAGCAAAGACATGCCGAAACCCTCCATGACAAAGTGACCCATTCCTTCTCCCTATACAAAAAGGAAAAGGAAAAGAATCATAACCTGGCAACACAAAGCCAAGAGGTGCTAACCGAGCAGATCTACCAGCTGTCGGACAATAAGGCTTTTGATGATATCGATGCTTCACTCAAAATGGCACTGCAACAACTGGACTTACTCAAGGAGGTCGAGGGAGATCAAGAGTTTGCCAAAATGCAAAGTGCTTATATACATTTTATGCGCCAGGATCTTCAGGCTGTTCGCGAGCTCTACCCCAACAAAGGACCCCATGGCATTTTTGACTTGATTGAATTTGCGCAGAAAACGCCTCCTCACGAAGGTAAGCTTTTACCCACCAGGCATATTATCGACTATATCAAGAACCAAAAGAAACCTTTCTTTCGCAAGAAATTTATTGTACTTATAATGCTCTATGACGGTATCCACCGTAAAGATAAAACCAAGCACGCGTTATTACTTCGCGAGGTCATCAAATTCTTCAATCCCAATTGGAATGAGGCTAATTTTGCTTATCAAAGCAAAACACAAAGCCTTAGATTATGGGGGGAAGGCCTCTCTGTTCTTTCCATCAAAGCCAAATATCTAAAATCTAGAGGGGG
>JADGBV010000266.1 GCA_015231345.1 Planctomycetota bacterium | reverse complement strand
AGAAAACGTGGAAGCGAACTTTTACGCATGGAACAGACCGAATCACACCAATCTGTTTGAAACGAATTATCATAATTGCCCTTTGCCCAACAAAATCGCTAAGCAAAATACCGTAAAAAACACGATCTTGGTCAAGAAATCTACCTGGCCCAAGGCAGCACAAGAGATCATGAAAAATGCTGGGCCCCGTGGAGAGTATCGATGTTCAAAATGACCAAAGACAATCAATGGTGGCGATTTAATATATCGATAGACTAGCAGAATAAAGAAATAATCAAGCCGACAAAGAAACCAGTATAGCAGCACGATTGAAATCGACATTGCTTGACTGGAAAATAACAATCCCCGAATCAACGTACTAGAAGGAGAAATTTCAATATGAAACGCAGAAAATTTATACATACCACGAGTGTTGGAGCCGGAATAGCACTGAGCAGCTCTAGTTTAGTTGCAAAAGCAAATTCTTCTACGCTACCTAAAAAAAATATCAAGGCAAAGAACGAAAAGCTCAATATCGCTTGCATCGGTTGCTCAGGAAAAGGACGTATCGATATTAAGGCTATTGCCCATGAGAATATCGTAGCCATGTGTGATATTGATCCAATATATGCGAAAAAGATGTTCAATCAGCATCCTGATGTCCCTAAATATAACAATTTCCTTAAAATGCTCGATGAGATGGATAAGCAAATCGATGCCGTCACAATATCGACTCCTGATCATTTGCACTACGCTATGGGAATGGCTGCTATCGAACGTGGCAAACATGTCTTTATTCAAAAACCTTTGGCCAAAAGCATCAGAGAAGTTCGAGAATTAACTGAGGCTGCCCGCCGAATGGGGGTGGTAACTATTATGGGAAATCAGGGACATGCCAGTGAAGGCATAAGATTATCCAAAGAGTGGTATGAAGCTGACCTTCTAGGAGATGTCAAAGAAGTGCACGTTTGGACCCAGAAACTGACCAATGGTATTTTTCGATCTACACTTCGTAATGTTCGACCCACTGGAGAAGATACGCCATCGCATATCAATTGGCAACAATGGATCGGGCCAGCTTTACAGCAACCATTTAGTCGAGAATACCACCCCCTCCGTTGGCGTGGCTGGTGGGATTATGGCAATGGCTCTCTTGGTGATATTGGTTGTCACACCATGGACGGCCCTTTTTGGTCAATGGATCTCGGCGCACCCATTGCGGTCACTGCAGAAACTACCGGTTATTCTCCCATTACCTACCCCGATGGCTCAAAGGTAACATACGAATTTGCAGCGCGAGGGAATCGCCCTCCGGTAAAAATGATATGGTACGACGGCTCCATAAAACCTCCACGCCCATCCGATATGGAACCTGACAGAAAATTCAATTATAGATCTGGCTACTACATGATAGGAAGCAAAGCGACTCTTTATAATGACGACGAACAATGTCGTCGCCCTCGCATCATTCCCGAAACAAAAATGAGAGGGCTGAGGGATAAACTTCCTCCTAAAAGCATACCACGAGTTGCCAAAAGCAATCACTACCAGGAGTGGATCGACGCCTGCAAAGGAGGGCCGATGCCCGGCTCAAACTTCGACCATGCAGGTCCTCTATCTGAAATGGTTTTGCTGGGTAATATTGCCATCATCGCTGATGGCAAAAGAATTGAATGGGATTCTCAATCTATGAAGGTAACCAACATGCCAGAGCTAAATATACATGTAAACAAAGTAGGGAAATTTCCCGTTTAAAATTTTTCAGGAAGAGTAGATGAATATCATCAAACATTACTTGTTTTTGCTATTGTATGCAGGATTTATTTCATGCAGCCTTCATGCTCAGCAGGTAGATACAGGACTCGCGCCTGAAGTCATTGACTTGAACTCCAAAGATGTTTCTTTAGAGTTAGAAAGGAAGCTTCCCTACCTTAAGGAACCATATATTTCGTCCAAACCGACTGATTTAAACGATGGCATTTTGGTTGGTGAACTAGGAGTTGATGGTGGGGACAAGGAGAAAATTCTTGCTTTCGCACAAGAGATTTCCAAACCCTCAAATAGCCCCAAAAATGGCAACACTGATAGTCTATTACTAGCTCATAAGGGCACTCTGGTATTTGAATCATATTTTCGCAGAGGACGGGCAAATTATCCTCATTATCAAATGTCGATCACTAAGTCCTATACAGGCCTGGCTATTGGAAGAGCCATTCAACTTGGGCACCTTAAGATGAAAGATTTGGATCGCCCTATACATGAATTCCTGAAAGAGATAGATACGAAAGATATTGTCGCCGGTGCTGAGAACATCACTCTGCATGAGGCCATGCATATGTATTCTGGAATTCGACTGGATCGTGAAATCGCCAGAAAATTAAGGTCTAAACCAGAGCAACTTAAGGGGCAGGGGCAAATACATGCGTATCTGAAGTATAGTTCTCCTATTGATATGATGGACCGAAAATTCAAATACCAAGCTTCTGACCCCGCAATGACAATGCAGGTGCTTGAAGCCGTGGTCCCTGGTTCAGCCAAGGATTTTATAAACAATGAACTTATGGCTCCCCTTGGAATCACCTCCTATCACTGGCAAGATGATATTAGCGGACTACCAAAATCAGCAGCTGGATGCAGTATACGTTCTCGTGATATGCTCAAATTTGGACTCTTGCTCATGAATAAAGGAAAGTGGAAAGGAAAACAGCTCATTTCCTCAGATTTTATTGCACGCGCCATAAGCCCAATTATTAAAACTTACCGGAGTACTTCTTATGGTTATTTTTGGTGGATAGATGATGTTAAAGTTGGCAGCAAAACCTATCATACAATTCAAGGTCGTGGAGCTGGGGGACAATTCATATACATGCTCCCGGAATTAGACCTTATCGCCGTCATGACATCACACAACAAAGGAATGGGAAAAATGCTCCACGTCCTTCCCCCTAAACTTGTTGCTGCTTTTCAGGAATAGTAATTGCTTCCCAGCTATATTACAATTTCAAGTTGTGCTGATAGATCACTTGATTGGACGGTACTCGAAGGTGAATCGTGTTTTCTCACGAAAGAATCGTATGCCGATCTTGGGGTGATGAGCGGCCATACCGAATAACAGGCTGGAGAAGTCGATTCCCGGGAGACGCCAGGCACGCCACTCGTCATTACCAGGAATAAAGCCTGGCAATATGGTGCCAATCTTTAATTCCCAGCGATGGGCTGGGTTTTGGTATAGGAGATAAAGATCCTCAGCGGCATGGGGCATGACTGGGATAAAACCGGCCACCATACGGGGTCGCACCACATTAGGTTTGTTATGCGTGAACTTGTCCACCTTGTAGCCTTCCTCTGGTGTCGTTCCAGGAGAGACTCCCCAAGCGCTGCGGGCGCCATAACGTTCCATGCAAACTTGGCGGTCAGCGACTCCCTGAGCCGCCGTGAAACTAAAAAAGAGATCGTCACTGCAAAGTTCGGACATGTAAAAAGGAAACTGAACTAGAAAAGATGGCTGTATATAGTGGGATAATAGGATGCGCCCACGTATCACACTGAAGGGCAGCTGGTAAAGATTAGGCATGATATTTTTTCTGGCTTTACTGCCAAAGCGCATATCTTCGTATTTTTGACAAAAGTAAGCCAATAGAATGTACTCATTATACATAGTGATGGAGCCTTCAGCCTTTCCATCAATCTGCTCTCCTGTGAGGTAAAACCTTGGCATGGAAGGGTCTGTGGAAACCACGGCCTTATCCCACGCCACGGAGCTCCAAAGCTCGTCAGCCTCATCCTTAATGCGTTGATCCTCAGAAAAGGTATTACGGGCCATAAGGGCTCCACTGGTAAGAATCGCCGTGTCAATGGTGGAGAACTCCGATTTTCCCTTGCCAGTCTTTGTGCTTACGAAGTGACGAAAAAAACCACTATGATGGCGGTCAGGTTTGATTTTTTTATGCTTATGATTGTAAAACCTGAGCAAAGCCAAGGCTTTATCACGAGTGGTAGAGTCTCTATCGAGTTCGTACTGGATACACAAGGCCATCAATGTCACCCCACTGCTGGCACAGGATGACATTCTACCGTGACGATTTTTATTGGCGTCGTAGTTACAACTGGGCAGACTAGTTCCATCGAAACCCATTGTGTAAAATGAAATGGCCGAGCGTAGCAACTCTTCCATGGTCTCGTTCAAACGATTCTCGTATTGCAATTCCACCTTTTGAATGTGCACATTCTTTGGGCTATTGTATTTCAATGTTAAAACAAAAGGCCCGTCGAGATGATATGTCCCTAAGTACTCACGAAAATAGTAAGCTTCCACCTTGTCTTGGGTCTTTCTCATGCGCTTATTTCTATAACTGTGAACCGGCTTATTGTTTTTCCCAAAAATTGTATTTATCTTATCGATGCCCATGTCGAGCAATGATTTCTTTTTGATCTGACCATTGAAATCGACCTCAAGCTCAGCCTCCTCCCCGGTGCTAAAATGGGTGATCCAAACTTGATATGGCCCCTGATATTCAACTTCGCCCTTGATGACGACGGCATCAGCTCCAGGAGTGACCATTAGGTCCTTGCGTTGTTTGTGGTATTCTGAGCCAATTCCAGGTTGAATCTGATCGACATCAATGGTGAAATCCAAGCCGAATTCCAAGAGAGTTTTAGCGACCTCGCTAGCACCTTTAGCTGGAGCTTTTAGGGGAGCGAGACTTTCATTGACCTCTTTAATAGTTGGCCTTGAGGGTGTAGGACTCTCACTCACTTCTTTAACAGGAGCTCTTGGGGATGCGAGATTTTCACTAAGCTCTTTAATGGAAGAGCTTGAAGTGGTCATGATCTTACTGACCTCTTTTTCTTTCTCGCTGGTATCAATCTCTGCCTTTACCTGCTCAGAAACCAAGCCCCCCTCCTCTTCTTGAGGATAATCCGTTAAAACCCAAAATCCTCCTCCCCCCACTAGGATCAACAATAGCACTGCGACTCCCAATATGTAAGGTGGCACACTCTTTTTAGCACTGATGCTTTTAACTCGCGCTACAGCCCCCAACGAAGGACTTCCTCGCTTAGAGGAAGGCAGAGTTTGGCCTCTTTTGCTGGAAGCCCGCCTGGCTTTGGTAGGGCTGGGGACACGACTTGCCTTAGAATCGACCTGATTCGTCTTCGCTGGCGCTGAAGGTGTCTGAATGACTTTTATTTTTTTGACCGTAAAGGCTTTAGAGCACCCAGGGCATTTCACCTTCCGCCCCCTTAAATCTTTTCCGGATCGGATGACCTTTGCACATCCCGGGCATTTGAACGCAATCTTCATGGTCAAGCTACGGCTATCCTATGCTATTGTTTTTATTAAATAAAAATCTGTCAATCACTTCTTGATTTTCATATGGAATTATATACAATTTACCTATACAATGTAAGCGATTACATTAAATGATAAACATACTCAAGTCCACAGTCAAGACGTGATTCATAATAATTCTA
>JADGBV010000265.1:973-5469 GCA_015231345.1 Planctomycetota bacterium | reverse complement strand
ACTAAAGGGTATAATCCACTGGTAGCCATTCAGATTGCATTAGCTGGAAAAGCGGCATAGAGGGGGTGAGCAGTTACCTCCAATTTAAGATTTAATCACACTAACTTGTCTAATAATTCCATGGCCAAAACAGAAAATTCTCTTTGGGCAATGTTTATTAGTTATATCTATACCATATACGGAATATAGATATAATCAAGACCTGGAATTAGAAAAATGAATAAAAATTTGATCCTCCGCAACGGGAATAGGAGCTTTCTGTAGATTCATTTATGAGATAAGCTATTATCAGAATAGACTTAGGCTGTTAGCGACGCTGAAATTTGAGTTGTAGCCGAATTTGAATTTAACGTGATAATACACTTAATATGACTAAAAGTACATGCAGTATTGTGCTCTGCACATTTGAATATAATGGAGGTGAATATTACAAAAAATAGGTCACTAGGTAGTTTTATGACTAAGTATATAATGATTTTCTTGGGTATAATCGCAGTTGTTTTTGCTGATCAAAAAAGGCCGAATATTGTATGGTTGACAACCGAAGATAATTCTGCCAATTGGTATCGTTTGTATAACCCTGAGCATGGAGCGCCCATGCCTAATATTGAGAAATTGGCTAAAAATGGCATTGTTTTTAACCATGCATACTCCAACGCCCCTGTTTGTTCTGCGGCTCGCTCCACCATCATATCGGGTTGCTATGGCCCACGTACAGGGGCTCAATATCACCGTAAGCAGCAAGTTGTCCAAATGCCAGGAGATTTGAAGCCATACCCAGCCTATTTGAAAGAAGCTGGTTACTACACAAGCAATAACTATAAAACAGATTATAATTATGAGGTCAATATGAAAGAGGCCTGGAATGAATCTTCAAAAAAAGCCAGTTATCGTAAACGCAAGCCAGGTCAGCCTTTCTTTCATGTTCAGAATTATACTCAGACTCATGAAAGTAAACTTTTCGGAAATATTAAAGGTAGAGTCAATATCATTGACCCTGACAAAGTTGACCTTTTCCCTTATCACCCCGACACTCCGACTTTCCGTCAAAAATATGCACAGTACTTAACAATGATGACAGAAGTAGATAAACTGATCGGTCAATTTGTGAATCAGTTAGAAAAAGAAGGCTTGCTTGATGATACTTTTATTTTTCACTATGGAGATCACGGAGGTGTTCTTCCAGGTGGAAAAGGTTACGCTCATAATGATGGCCTTCAAGTTGCCATGGTGGTCTACGTGCCGAAAAATTGGCAGCACTTAGTGCCTAGCCAGCGAGGTTCACGCATGAACGGCTTTGTTGAATTTGTCGATTTGGGTCCTACAGTCTTGAAATTGGCAGGCATAGAGACTCCCGAAGAGATGGACGGCAAGGCCTTTCTTGGCGAAGGCGTCTCCAAGGAGTCAGTTAATGAACGGGATACGGCTTTTGGCTATGCCGATCGTTTTGATGAAAAGTATGATATGGTGCGTTTTTTACGCAAAGGAAAATTTAGCTATTGGCGTAGTTATCAGCCATTTAATTTTGATGGTTTGCATAACTTTTACCGTTACAAACAACCTGCCTTCATAGAGTGGCGCGATTTAGCGAATAGTGGCAAGCTTAACTCATCTCAAGGTCAGTTTTATGATGCAAGGCCACCTGAAATGCTTTTTGACCTCTCAAAGGACCCCCATGAAGTCAATAATCTAGCTAATCATCCGGAATATGAACAGCTCCTAAAAGAAATGCGCTTATCCATGCAGAGTAAAGTGAAGTCGCTCCCTGATGTTGGCTTTTACCCAGAGTCGGAATTTTTAAACAAAAGTGGTGGTAATGGCTACGAGTTTGGGCAGAATCACAAAAAGCAAATAGCTAAGCTTATCGATATAGCAGACCTTCAATTGATGCCATTTTCTCAGGCCCGAGCTGATATTAAAAAAGCTTTAGATTCTGAAGTCGCGGTAGAACGATACTGGGCATTGATCACCTGCAGCACCTTCGGGAGTCAGGCTCAAGAATACTATAAGCAGGCCAAAGATTTAGCGCATAAGGACTCGGATCGACTCGTTCGTGTTCGAGCAGCCGAATTTTTAGGCCTCTGTAAAGTCATAGACCCTATGCCTATTATATATAAAGCGTTGGATGAATGCTCTGACGATGTGGAAGCCAACCTCATACTTAATAGTGTTGTTATGTTACGTGATGGCGCAGGTGTAAAGGTTGATCCCGCTGAATTTAAATCTGCCAAATGGTCTAGGTTTAAAGGATTGGTTCCTCATCGTGTCGCTTACCTTGGTGGAGGAAGCGGGAGTGTGAAGTGAGTTTAGGAGCTATTGCTTTCTCTAGTGATGCGATTGAAAAGGATATCCTCAATGTCTCTTCGTGAGTCAATGACTGCCATGACATAAACAGTAGAATTTGATTGTCGATATAATATTCTCCATGGCGATAATACTATTTGCTGAAATGAAGTGATGCCAAATGCCTTAAGCTCTGGAATAACTTTTCCTTTACTTGGATACAATTCCAGATTAACTGTTACATTCTGAATTTTCTCGAAAATAGTTTGAGCATTAATGGGGTTTTCTTCATCAATATAAAGAATGATATCCTCTAGGTCTTGTTCTGCTGAAGGAGACCATATTACCTTATGTTTTTGCATTTAATTTTTTTTGTAAATTTTTAAATACCGCCTTCTGGGTTGTACCTAAACCAGATTTGATTTCCTTTTCGCTTTGAGATACTATTTTGAGCAGGGCAAAAGCTTGTTGAGTCTTATCATACGTTTCGGGGTCCAGCAAAACTCCTTTTGCTTCACCATTTTGAGTGATTACTATCGAACGGTGTGTGTCATTGATGTAATCAAGCACACCTGCGGCATTAGATTTGAGATATGTAATTGGCCTTATGTCTTGTTTGAGTATCATGGCATTCTCCATTAGGTCTTATTATGATACGTAATTAAGTCTTTTGTCAATTGTGCAACTAATGTATGCTTCGTGCGGTTAGATTTTTCTCCTTATAAAATAAGGGTATGTTCAGAGCGTCTACTTTTTGCTAAGCATGGATTTAAAGTAATCATAGAGAGCTTCTGGATTGCGCATATCAAGGCTGATGACTCCGAATTTGCAGTCGTTGTCGAATAAGTAGAGAATCCTCGAGTTTGACCGAATAGGTTATCTATGATAGTGGTTTCTAGTGATCGCACAGCACCCTGCAATGGCCTAATTTCCTTAATGCGACTCGCCCGAATACTTCTAGAAGTCGGGGCAAATAAGTAGTACCATGTAACGGTACCTTCCTGGACTTCTACCTTCCGTAGGCAATCATGCATCTGGTAGATGAAGAGTCCACTGAAGCATGCTCCAAAAAGAAAGACAAGCAACCGCACAACGAAAGGATACGAAAGGAGGTCCTGATCTGGATTGACAAGAGCATAATAAAAAGCTGAAGCTACAGGGCCAAGCATAAATAATGGGCCTGTTGTATAGGCAATCAGCGCTGAATACCATTTGATTGTCACTCTGATATTCATGCTAACTTCGAGCTGAGTAGCCGGGCCCGTTTTGCTGCAAAGCAGGTAACCCGCCACTTACGGTGCCGCATGAGTTGGTCGTGTGGGAGGGGTGAGAGAGAAACTTGTCCCTATTCCGATTAGCGTTTTTCTCGATATACATGTTTTCGGTGAGCCACTTTTACTACGTTGACTTCTACAATGTCATCAAAAATCTGATACAATATTCGGAATTGACCTTGTCGGACCCGGTATTTTTCTTTATTACTTAATTTAATAGCTCCGTCAAGCCGTGGATTTTCGGATAAGGATTCTATTTTTCTGATTATTGCAATCCGATCCTTCTTGGAGTCAATAGCCTTTATTTCCTTTGCAGCAGATGTTTTTACTTTAATTTTATATTTTGCCATCACGCTTGAGTTCACTTACGAAACTCTCAAACGAGATACTTCTTTCCTTTTTTCTGGCCTCAAAATCTTCTAGATCTTCGGCATCCTCTGACAATTGCGCTCGCAAAGCCTCATTTATTAGATGAGAAATTGAACATTCACTCTCCGCAGACCTAAGACGAAGAGCTTTGTGCAGGTCAGAATCCAGATAAACTGTTGATCTTTTTGTTGTGCTCATTAAGACATTATAGCGTCAAGACGTCATAATGCAAGACGCTAACGGTTACTGTGAACTGTGCGCGGACAGCGTTCAAGGAATGATCTGATAATCAATAGAGGTGGCGGCCCCTATTCAATGATTATAATTGCGAATAGACAAAACCACAACAAATCATATAACAAACAGGAACCACCTCATGACATTATACTGCGGAATTGATCAAGGAAAGTACAAATCTAATCTTCACATTATTGATGAGAACAAGAAAAAGATATCTGAATGTACTATTTCAAATAATATCAAAGATATTATCAAGCACTTAAAATCACTAAACTCTGATATTCACTGTGTTGTCGAAAGCTCGCAGTTATGGTATTGGATAGTCGATGG
>JADGBV010000265.1:0-963 GCA_015231345.1 Planctomycetota bacterium | reverse complement strand
AAGGTGTAGCGAGCCAGATTACGATCATAAAAATTGCCAATTTTCAGCGGGAATGAGAAGCTGATTTGTGGTCTTGGCCTGTGATGATGTGCTTCAGGGAACTAACAGCATGAGCTTCAAATTTTTGAGGTCCCGGTTGCGTGAAGAGCACGAAAAGCACTTGCCTCGAAATCGTGATTATACCGCAAAAAGCGGCTTTCAACGGCAGCTAAAGCGACTAAAGGAAAAGTCAGTAGACTTCATCATAAGTTCCAATAGTTTCGAGCAAAATAGCTTTTTCGCCTTCATGCTCAACAAATTCAAATAAGACTCTCAAGTCGTAGGCAGCACTACAGGCCCATAGCCTCTTGAGATCCCCTTTCAATTTATGCGTTTTAAGTCGTGGATGATATGGATCCTCAGCAAGAGTCTGCAACACAAGAAGCACAGCTCTTTTGAGCTCTGGGTTATTCTTAAGAACGCGTTTTAACTGTCGAGTAAAACGACTCGATTGGAGTAAGTTATAGCTCACGCAAGAGCTTCATTTATGATGTCTTCTGGGCTTATAGGTTTCAACTTACCTGCCTCGAATTCTTTACGTGAAGCCTGCACATTATCAATAATGCGTTTCCTTTTTTCATCACGCATCCTGCTTTTAATTATATCCACGAGCTCCTCCTGCTCCTCAAGACTGAGGTGATCAGCATAATCAACAACATCGGCAAATCTAACAGCAGTGCTCATAACTAAGACTCCAAAAGGCACAGACAATTTTACCCTTAAATTCATTTTTTCACTATCCTGCCTCAAAAGAAACTAAAAAGTAGAAATTAGAAGGCAACAGCAGCGAGATCCTGCCCATGATCCTCGGAATCGTCACTATTTCCAGCATCATCAAACTGGATAATAGGAGACTATTCACCTGAAAGTAATACTCTTTTTACCAGGGCTAGCAAGAATAAGAAATCGAGAGTCTTGCCGACA
>JADGBV010000264.1 GCA_015231345.1 Planctomycetota bacterium | reverse complement strand
TAACCTTGCAGTGTCTTTGCAAAAGCAAGGTGCCAGTGTGGGCGTTTTAGATGCTGATATTTATGGCCCCAGTCTGCCAACCATGCTTGGTGTCCCTCCGGGAACTCAGCCTATGATGCAAGATAATCAAATCTTACCTATTGAAAAGCAAGGTCTAAAGCTGATGTCTGCCGGTTTTCTTTTTCCGCCAGATCAGGCTGCCGTTTTGCGTGGCCCTATGGTGTCTAATGTGCTTCAGCAGATGCTTCTGCAGACGAAGTGGGGCGAACTTGATTATCTTATTCTCGATATGCCACCGGGCACGGGAGATATCCAGTTGACCATCAGCCAGGTTGTGCCTTTAACCGGCGCAGTCATTATTACAACACCTCAGAAGATTTCTTTAATCGATGTCAATAAAGGTATTGCCATGTTCTCCCAAGTGAATGTGCCTATTTTAGGAATTATTGAGAATATGAGCTATATGATACAAGATGGCAGTGAAGAAAAAATTTACCTCTATGGCCCCTCAGGTGCTCCTCATCTTGCTGCGACTTATGGTCTGGATATTCTAGGGCAAGTGCCTTTTTATACTGATGTCGTCACCAAATGTGATAGTGGTGTGCCCGCCGCAACAGATGAAAACTCTGCTGCAGGTGTTGTGTATCATGACTTAGCGGGAAAGGTTGCTCGAGCAGCCTCAACGGCTATGTTGAGTGGGGAAAGTTGCCCGAATGTTGATATTGAATGGTAATTAAGAAATGAAGAAAAAAGCCTACCCTTTACATGTTGAAAAAGCAGATGACTCACGTTTATATGTGAGGTGGTCTGATCATCACGAAAGTTTTTACCCTGTGGCAGACTTGCGACGTGCCTGTGTCTGTGCTCAGTGTGTGGATGAAATGAGCGGTCAGCCTATTTTGAATCCAGCTGACGTTCCCGATACAGTTAAACCTGTTAAAGTAAGTTCTCTTGGGCGTTACGCCTTGGCAGTGGACTGGACAGACGGGCATACGTCTTCTATTTACTCTTGGGCCAAGCTGAGGGAGTTGGCCAATTTAGAGGTTTAAAAACTGGATGATAGGGAGTATTTTCGGGAGCAAATTGGTGCCTATCTAAAGTGGTTGAGAGGTGCCAGGGCTATGTCGGCCCATACGGTTGAGGCGTACCGAAGCGACCTGTATCATCTTGAAGAATTTCTCGTTGCCAAATCATGCTCGCTCAATTTAAGTTCTTGGTCATTAGACACGCTTAGATTGTTTATTGTTTCACAAGATGAAGCAGAGTATGGTGTGGCTACTCTTGTGCGTCGTATTGCTTGCCTGCGGAGCTTTTGTCGCTATGCCATGGCTGAGAGTTGGCTGGAAATGGACTGGGCGGAAAAACTCGACAGTCCTAAGTTATGGAAAAATTTGCCCGATATTCTTTCCCCTTCTGAAATAACTACCCTTTTGGCTGCTTGTGAATTTAGCCCCACCCCTTTACGAGACAGAGCTTTGGTAGAAATGCTTTATGGTTTGGGTTTAAGGGTTTCTGAATTAGTTGGGCTTAAGTTATCAACTTATAGGGAAGAAGATCGCTTGCTTCAGGTCCATGGCAAGAGGGATAAGGACCGCTATGTTCCCGTTGGCGATATGGCTCATGGGGCTTTGATGACTTATATTAGAGATGAAAGGCCTATGGCAGTCAAAAGACTTGGCCACTCCCCAAAACAGATCTTTTTAGGTGAAAGAGGTGGCGTGTTATCTCGGCAGAGTATCTATAACATCTTACACAGTCTTGGTGAACGGGCCGGCTTGGAAAAAACGGTACACCCGCATTTACTTCGTCATAGTTATGCGACGCATCTTTTGGAAAATGGTGCGGATTTACGTGTGATTCAAGAATTGCTTGGTCATGCTGATATTTCAACGACCGAGCGTTATACGAGAGTTAATATGAAGGGTTTGCGTAAGGCTTTTCAAGGTTGGCACCCCAGGGCCTAAATGATATTAAGTGAGCTAAATTAAGAGTAAGGACTGAATAATGAAGAATGATTCCAGTAAAGCTCTCAGAATGGGTATTTTGGGTTTGGGGAAAATTAGCCAGAAAGCCATGATTCCGGCCTTTCAAAGTTCTGCGCGCACACAGCTTGTAGCGGTGGCAAGCTCCAGCTATGCTAAGGCTGAAAAAGTATGTGCATCTTTACCGGGAGTAAAAGCTTATGGTTCGTATGAAAGCCTTCTCGAAGACTCTGATGTCGATGCTGTTTATATCGCTTTGCCTAATCATTTGCATAAAGAGTGGACCATCAAAGCAGCTGAAGCTTCTAAGCATGTACTCTGTGAAAAACCTACGGCCTTAAGTTGTGATGAGCTTAAGGCGATGTCCTTCAGTTGCAAAGCTCATGATGTGAAGCTTATGGAAGCTTTGATGTACCGCCTTCACCCTCAACATGAGCAGGTTAGGATGTGCATCGCCAATGGTGATATTGGCTCTATTAAGTACTTTAAGGCTCAGTTTTCTTATTATCTTGAAGACGATCAGAATATAAGACGACGGCCAGAATGTGGTGGAGGTGCATTGAATGATGTGGGTGTTTATGTGCTCGATAGTGTCCGCTATATTGTTGGCGAAGAACCTGCAGATGGTTCTCTAAGTCAAGTTTTTGCAAAAGAGAATGGCGTTGATGAGTCTTCTGCTATACAACTGTCATTCCCCAGTGGCGTGCAGGCTCACTTATTTTGCTCAATGGCTACGACACGTATCAATCGATATGAGGTCATCGGAAGTGAAGGGAGTATCGAAGTTCCTCATGCCTATATCCCAGCTCCAGGGCAAAGGAGTCATATCGTGATTAAAAATCAAGCAGGGCAAAACATCATTAAAATGCCTCCTTTTAATCAATATGCTGCGGAGTTGGATGTTTTTGCCAAAACCGTCGCAGGAGAGTTTTCAAAAGATTGGCCCACGGAGGGCGAGTTGAATACTCGTATTATTGAAAATTTGCGATTAAAGCAGGCCATATAAGTTCTTCTCCATTTCAGAGATTTTCCTTTCGAGTTTTTGCCTTTCACTTTCAAGGAGAATGAGTTCACTGTAGGTCCGGAGACTTGTGGTGAGTGATATAATTAGAGTTTGTAAAGGAAGGCCGTGCTCAGTTGGGATAATACCGTCGATATTAAAGTCCATGAATACTTTTGTGTTGGGCAAGTCGTTGCTATGTTCCGTAAGGATAAGAATTCGGGCAAAATGATTGCTGTTATTTGATTTTGTTTCATGGATGAGGTGGAGCCAATTATCGTTTTGATCCCTTTGATTGCTGATGAAAATAATAGCAATGTCACTATTGTTTCGAAGTATTTCTTCTGCTTCAGAGAGGCTATAGGCTGATAGAAACTGTAATCCTCGACCTGAAAAAACATAAGAATTTAATAGCAGATTGATGCTGGCGTGATTTGTGTTATTTTCTCCTACAATGAGTATTTTCCAAGGCTGTATATCAAAAGGATCTGCCGCAGGAGGAGATGGTTTCTTTTTGTCAGCAAAGACAAGAGTATTATCGCTGTTTTTTCTTTCGAGTTGTTTTTGGCAGTACTGCTCTCTTTTTTGAAACTTATACTTAACGGCACTATGTATAATATCGATTAACTCATTTGAGTTCAGGTCGATGGGTTTTTCGATAAAATCAATTCCCCCTTCTATCATAAAGCGAACTGTTAGGGGAATGGTGCCGTAGCTGCTAATCATAATAAAAGGCAGGCGGCCATCGATTTTTTGTGCTTCTTTAAAGGTGCTCAGGCCATCCATGCCTGGCATGACTTGATCCATAAGTACGAGGTCGTACTTATGGAGATTATGATTGTTTTTTATGAGATCTAGTGCTTCCTCACCGGAGTAAACGCTGTTGCAAGCAATGTTATGCTTCTTTAGGTAGTGACTGAGGAGCTGACACATGTCTGGCTCATCATCCACGATGAGGATGTTTAATTTTTTCGCTTCACTCATTTTACTGACTGAGGCTTCTATTTTGGGGAAGAATAATTCTGAATGAGGTTCCTTGACCTTCTGTGCTTTCGCACTGAATGGAGCCTTTCAGAATTTCTGAAACTTGGATATAAGTTATAGAGAGGCCTAGCCCGTTGCCGCCTTGGTTGATTTTGGTGGTGTAAAAAGGGTCAAATAAGTGCTTGAGGTTCTTTTGGCTTATTCCTTTGCCGTCATCTTCATATTTTATCAGAATTGATTCTTGGTCTCGCTCAACATTCAAGGTGATGCTTCCTTTGTCATGGCCCTCAAAGCCATGGAGAAGGCTGTTTTGGATAAGACTACGGAGGCAGTTGTTGATAGTTGTGGGGCAAGAATTGATTTCCAAGTCCGTTGGGCAGTCTATTTTTAAATCAATATGAGTTTCATTCATGCGGAAACTATCGAAAGTGCTGTTGAAAAGATCAAGCAGATTGAATGTTTTATTGTCTTCATCCTGTTGTTTTTTGGCTAGTTTCTTGAAATTCCTAATGAGTTCAGAGGCTTTGCCCAGGCTATCGATCATGACTTGGCTGGATTTGGTTACGCTTCCGAGGAATTGGGATAAATTGGCTTTCGTTAAATTATTGTTTGCGAGGTCAGATGTGATTTTGCTAACGGTGTTGTTGAGGTGAGAAGATAGGGTGAAAGCATTTCCTATGGGAGTGGCCATATCGTGGGCAACACCAGCCACCATTTGGCCTAAGCTAGATATTTTTTCTGCCTTTACTAGTTCCTGGCGGAGACTTTCTTCTCTTTGTAATGCTTTTTTGAGTTTAGCGGTTTTTGCATCCACTTCTTGACTGAGGTGTTTCTCGTGCTGCTTGTGTTGCTGTATAAGCCATTGTTCTTTAAGGGCTTTGGCAATGGAGAAAAGGAGGCTAGCTTTAGTGATGGGTTTGCTGAGAAAATCTGAGATCTGGCTGTCTTGAAGCAAATGGTGGGCATCATTATAGCTTCCTTGACTGGTCAGGATGATAATGGCTAAATCCTCAAATCCTTCGGCGCGGAGCTCTTTAGAGAGCTCAGCTCCTCCTTTTTCTGGCATATTAAGGTCAGAAATCAGGAGTTGAGGAGGGTGATTCTTGATTTCCTCTAGGGCTTCAGCTGCAGAGGCGGCTGAGCGAAAATTAGAGTATACGGGCTTGATGTAGGTGGTGAGAAGGTTTCTCATATCCTCCTCATCATCTACAATAAGGATGTGCGTTTGCTTTAATTCGTGTTCTAGGTTAAGGTGATTATCCATGTAAATTCTTTTATTTTGGAACTAATACACTCTTAAATGTGCTGATTTATTCTATGGCTTATAGGTGTGATACAATCTAAGGAGAAATTCTCGGATCCCCTTGAAATAATATAAAATATCTTGGGACCCGGCTTGACCTTATGCGGGGTCCTATACATTGCCTCGCCCGCGACATTGAGCCCAGCTCAAAACAGCGGCGATCTTTGACAATAGATGACAGTAGAAATGCAAGGAATGTGAACCTCAATTTCAAAGAAAT
>JADGBV010000263.1 GCA_015231345.1 Planctomycetota bacterium | reverse complement strand
GTACAAAATGACGCTCATATTCATTTAATCTTCCCGGTAGCGATAATTGGCCGGATTTTTCAGTTTGCACATTGGGCAGATGAGACTGCAAACGTCCTTTTAAACTTGCAGCCAAACCATTATATTCAGCCTTTTCTATAACTAATAAATAAAAACCCAACGACAAGACAAGCAAGCTTGCTAGTATTTTAAAGACTATTCCTCTTCTGCTTCGTCGATCCAATCGGTCTCCCAAAACTCTTCCCAGTCAGTGGAAACATCAGGCATATCCCAACCATCATAAATTAACTGATCTAAAGCAGACTGAGCGTCAGCAAGTTCATTATAAGAATATCGCTGATAATATTGGCTTTCTGTACTTTCCGAATCAAGTTTGCGAATCACATCCCTATGCCTATGAGATAGTTCCATTTTCAATTCACTCCCTAAGTCAACTTCAGTCTTTCCAGAAGAGTCAGAAAAAGGAAAAGTCATGGAAAAATCCAAACTCGTTTCTGTTCTTTCTAGCCATAAACCTAGTTCATCGGCCAGATCTTGACTCAGGGCGTATAAATCATATTTTTCGATTAATTTTCCTGCAGATGTTACATCAGTAGAGTAGGTGATTTGGCTTCCATCGTAATGAGCATTGACTTCGTAAGCTTCTTCTTTCATAAAAGCTATAAGATCTTCTTCTTCAAATAATTCATCAAAAACCTCATCTTTAAGAATAGGACCTTCTACATTATTAGGAAACCTCTCTGTTGGGATAATGTCTAATGCATCAGATAGGTCGCCTTCAGTCTGTTCGCCGGATTTTTGTGAGATATAAGCTACCTCCCGAATCATACGCACATTGGTAATATGATAGGAAGAAAAAAACAGCATGGATATTAGAAGAAACACATAAAGAGGCAGCATAATAGCTACTTCGACGGTCGCAGTTCCATACTCAGATTTCAAATCGTTTAGTTTCAACAGAATGTGTCTAATGATTGAGCAAGTCATATATCCTCTGATCATTCCAGTTAAAACCGTCGATGCGCATTCCTCCTGAATGCTGATTACGATCAAAATACGTCTTGCGCCAGCTAGTCGTATTCATGCGTCGAATAAGGTAGGTTAAACCACTATCAGCTTCTTCATCGGCATCAATATCCAAGCTTTTTATTTGCGTTTTCATAGGCACCAAGCTCGCTTCCCAATCAGATAAATACAAATTCTGTGGTGACGCTAACCAGTTTTGTCGCTCAATCAGTTTGCCATCTTCATCGTAACCACTTTCCTCAGAAAAACTCCAGACATATTCTCCTGATTCCGGATCTTTAAAACCCGCCCGAGCACAAGCAAAAGCATAATAGCCATTCTCGCCACCGGCAAAGACTTCATCTTCATCAGGCAGATTCATTTCAGGAGTCGCCTCACTACCTAAAATATTATCGCCACTGATCCAAACACCAACAGAGATTCCGTGTTTAAAGTAGTATTCGCTTAAAACCAATGGAGGTAATTTCCGGTTTGTTGAGGGCTGTCTTTTGATGGATTCCATTATATAAGGGTATTGTTGTAGCATTTCTACTAGTTCGGGTATATCTCTGGCGTCTTCTTGGTTGACGTAAGTAAAGCCCTCATAACTCTCATCTTCAGGTGGGTGGAGCAAAAGGTCCTCTGCCGAAACAATACCTTTTCCAAACAGAGGATCTTCACTAACCTTATCCCCATTAGGGTTGCAGATTTCACATCTTCTCAATTTCCCATCAGAATTATGATAATAGCCATTAACCCCTTCGCATTCAGCTAATTCTGAAGCCTTCTTGTGATTATTACAATTAATATCCAAAGGGTGCCAGCACTCACGGACTTGATTATAAAGTATATTGGCATTTTCATCACGCGACAAAGAGCCCGTCCTGACGTCCAGTATATCTTTCCATAATTCTTCTTGGGTATGATCATGGTCCTTATTCACACGAGCTTTTCCATGCAATTCAGAGTAGCGGTCAAACTCAAATTCTTCTCTATCCTGAGCTAATTCCTGCTCCATGTAGCCACCGTCGACTTTTTCCTCGTAAGCCCAAAATTTATTTTCCTCCAGTACACACATACGGTGACGACGCATATCATTAGTTCCATGAACCCAGTTTCCCCACCGTACTTTCCATCTACAGTCAGCTGTCTTAGTATTCAAACCATTTATCCTGACCCAGTCGTCCTCAGCTCGGATGGAATAACCGTAAATATGAGAGGTGACCTTCACAGGAACATTGTACCATATCGTGAATTCATATATATCTACACGATCCAAATAAAACATAGCTCCTCCAATCCCCACCGAAGTAAAATCCTCTACACGAACTTCTGTCCCACCAATATCGATTGTATTGCTGGCACCATCATCATTAGCATTGGGGTCAATAAAAGACTGCGTTGCTTCATCCCACACCATCAACACTCCATTTTCATACTTAAAACGAAATTCAGTAACTTCCCCCGTTTCATTATCAGTTTTTGTAATCAAAGTAGAACCATCATCTAACTCTTCAATAGTAACCTCGAATTCATCAGTAATAATCAAACCAAGCTCTGCATTAATCCAAACATGTTTTGTCTCGCTTTCTTCTCCCTTAGTCTCAGTATATTCTATATGCAACCAATCTTCACTTGGGTCTCCTTTGTTTATCTCAGTATGAACATGTCGCTCCTTAAATGTATAATCAATAATCCACTCTTCATCATTTCTAGTTAAAACAGTAAGGTCCAACTCACCATCTTCACTGTAAATATACCAACCTGCTTCATCAATAACATTATCATCATCGTCATAATCAATATCCGACAATGCTTCAATATACAGTTTTCGATAGCTATCGGGTTTTGGGTACATTGTAAATTTAGGAAAAAAAGCTGTCAATTCAGAGCCATTTTCCGCTGCTTTATCATAAACTTCTTTTTCTACCATAACGCGTGAAACCAAACCTAAGGTATGTTGAATCCTCGCTAAGTGCTCCTCATAGTGCTGCCCCTTTATCTGCCGAAAAGTTTCATCGCCTTCGCGGTCTTCCCAATATTCTGGATAAGCGTCCTGCCAAGGCGCCTTACGCTCTTCAGTATATTCTTCAAAAAGATCAGTGAACTGCGTCACAAAACCCGGCACCCCCAAGCTAGACTCTATTGCCGAATTATTACGAATAGAAGGGCCAAATTCTTTCTTCGCCACATCTACAACAGGCATGGATACCTTCATGCGAGCCAACACACCAGCAGCAATAAGATCTGCACCGTAGCGCATTTTATAATAATGCAGCATAGCCCTAGAGTCGTTAATCCAAGCCATCGTGCTTAGCGTATTTGCCATCATACGTGCACCTGAAAGAGCAGCAGTATCGGCAGCCATTTGAGCTTTCATTTTATTGGCAACACCTGTTGCCACATTACCCACCATAGATATGAAATAGACTATAAACCACATGGTGATCACGCCTAAAATTAAGGCTGAACCACTTTCTTTACGGTGCAGTTTCTTTATTGAACCCTTCAAAACGACCTCGCCATCTTGCAACTTTTCGTTAAAACTAAATTGCCATTCTCATCTAATTCGCCATATTCAATTCGACTAATGCCTAGCATGGGCAAGACTATCTCAGGAAAAAGCAACTCATAATTAAAAGTGACCGTTGCGATAAATTCATTTTCATCTAATTCACCATCCTCATCAGGGCCTACTATTTTTACTTTCGTATTCTCTTGAGCATAACCCGAGCCCTTTAAAGGCCCCCAGCCTGGAATATGAATTCTCTCTGTAGAGCTATTACCAAAAGAGATAAGGCTGCACACCATTTCCGCAGCTCTGTCTCGATCAACATCCATATTATCAACACCATGAGTATTGATCCCCTTTACCAGTTCTGCTCTAGCTGCGCTAAATGCCGCATATTCCATAATAGAATCTGCTATAAATAGCATGCCCAACTGGATAATACTGAAGGTTATAAACATAACAAAAGGAATAAGAAGCGCGTACTCTACCAAGACAGCGCCTTCTTGGCTATCTTTCTTAGAGCTTGAGGCTGGCGAACTCATGATAAGTTCACAAACATCGTCCAAAAAGTGCCCAGCGATATGGCTACTCCATAAGGGATACGCTGCACTTCATCATCCGCATTCTTTTGCTTGGGCTTCACTAAAAGCTTGAAGCTTCCCAGCAAACCATTCAAAAGTCGCCCTCGCCATATTAATACTAGCATAGCCATAATGGCCCCCACAAGGGAAACATAGTAAATCGACGAAAACATAAACATATGATCAAATGGAGCGCCTTGTAAGCAGCCAATGCCCATAAAGAGTTTTAAGTCGCCCCCACCAAGCCAACCTAAAAGACAGGGCACTAAAAAAATGAATAAGCTCAATCCTAAGCCTAGCATGGCTGGATACAAATACATCCAATCATCAGAAAAAATAACCTCGCCTCCTGCTAGGCCTAACCCTAGCCCCATGAGGGGGTAGGTCAGCCAATTATAGATTTTTCTGTAAGCTAGGTCTGTATAAAGGGCTATGAGCAGGGCAACTGCAAGTAGCCCAATGCGCAGGAGGTCCATAAGGTACTATGCTTAGAACTCACCTAACGATTTTTCAATCGCATCATCAACGTCATCAGTCATATCCTCTGGGTTGACTTCTTTCCCAGCCATTTGCTCAGCAGATGCCCCTATGACAGAACGAATTTGATCGCCAAAGATGTTAAATACAGCTATGGAACCGATCGCGACCAATGCCAGAATAATAATATATTCCGTCATCGCTGCACCGCTTTCTTTTTTTTGTTTTTTGATTTCTCTTTGCATTATTCTCTCCTGATTAAGACAGGTTTAGGGGATGGGTAAGGCTAAAAAATGTGATATGCGTTCAAAATAACCCGCAACACCATATAATAAGTTGTCTTTATCTTTATAATCAGTAATATTTAAAGCAATTACAAGTACAGCCGCCATAGCCATGAAGACAATCGCGTATTCCGTCATGGCAATACCGCTCTCGTCCAAGTCACTTTCGTGATTTTGGCTATTTAGCTTGGATTTCATGTACTTAATTTTATGAAAAATCTGTAGATTTCAAACAAATAGATCCTTTTTAAATATTATATGTGATTAACAAAAAATAATCAACATAGAGAATGACGTTTTTTACAGTTTTTTGTAACATTTTTTATTGATATTTCCCAAAAATTTTTAAAAATTTCCCAGCTAGCATAAAACCCCTCTCTCATACATTGCACTGCGACCCTTTATGTATTCTTAATCCTTCAATGCCCGGCAGTCCTTCCTCGCAAATTGAACCAAAACAACACCAAGCGATTACACTTCGCGACTACCAAAGAGGAGCAATTGAGGGCGTAAAACAAGCTTTTTCTGAAAAAGAGCAATTCGTTCTTATCCAAGCTGCGACCGGAGCTGGAAAAACCATCATATTCTGCCAATTAATTAAAGAGCTATTAAGCGAAACACCCTATTTGCGCATAGCGGTTTTAGCC
>JADGBV010000262.1 GCA_015231345.1 Planctomycetota bacterium | reverse complement strand
CCCGATGAGCAAAAACTAAGGAACTTTCCGACTCTCTCAACAGCCGATCTTGCATTACACTGTTTTTCCTGAGAACACTCTGCACCTTTTCAAATAGAACTTTTTTTTCATCATGTTCTTTCTGGGCTAATTTACCTGCCAGCGCATGTTTGATCACCATGCGAGAATGATTGCTATATTGCTTGTAAACTTGAGATTCCTTAGCATTCAATGCTGAAAAAAAGACCAAATACCTTGCTAGGTGGGAGGTAGCCGCTTTTTCATTTTTTTTCACAGGGTTTTTCAAGGCTTCTTCTACAAGAGAATCAACGTCCCTCAGTGAGCGCTCTAAGCGAGAAAGCCGATACTTGCCATATTCTAATGAGTCACTGTGACTCCTCATTTCTTGCATCTTCTTGTACGAAATGATGCTTATCATGGCAAAGCATAATGCTGCCACAAATAACGCCCCCAAAGCGCATAAATACTTAGTTTTTAAATTCAACTAGTGACCTATGCTAAAAAAGTACGGCAGATTTTAGCCATGGCTGGACAAAGTAAAAGATTATTTTTTCACTTTTGAGAACATCGTTCAAAAAGCGTTCTCTATGTAGAACAAAATATTATTTACAAATTAATAGTTCCTGTTTATTGAAGATCTGCAACTCCCCTTAAATTTATCATAATTTCTTATAATTTTCATAAGATAATATTCACTTTTTTCCATTATATTTCGATACAGCAACAGAATCACCTCATATGCGCAACAGAAACCTTTTTGCCTTCACCTGCTTATTATTCCTGACCTTTGCTCCATTTGCCTTAGCAAAATCTAGTCAACTAGAAAAAGCCAAAGCTCTATGCAAGGAAGCCAAAACCCTTATGGATAAGGACCATCGAGGAAATGCCCCTAAAACCTTAGTCATACTCAAAAAAGCTCGTTCGCTTTTATTTAGCCTAGGGGAGTTAAGCGCCGAAGATGAAGACCTTCTCATAAAAATTAATGCTAATATCTATTGGCAGTCCAAATTTTCCAGTGCATTTGCTATTTCCCCGGAAGAAATTGCTCAAAGCACATCGAAAAAGAGCAAAAAAGGTGGAAAAGGCAAAAAAACTAAAGAGATCATCGAAACTAAAAAAATTGTGCTTAGCCAAAAACAAAAAGATTATCAACTCGCTTTACGGGAAGTTAAAAAATATGAAAGAAAATTCCCCAAAGACTATTATTCCAATCTTTTTAATTACCTCAGCTTACAAGACAAAGCCCCAGGTGCCCTTGCATCAGAATTTATCATGGGAAAAACCGAGTTTTACCACGAAGCCATAAAAGACGAGAAAAAGGATATTCTCCTCAGTCTCAAACACCACCTCAAAGACTATGACTATTTCCTCAACCATAAGCAATATGACGACCTCCTCATTTCCCTAGGCAAATGCAAAAAGAAACGGGGACTGAGCCCCAAACAGAAAAGCTTTATTAAAGAAACAATTAAAGAAACGGAAGCTATGGCTGTGATCAAAAATACTTTAATAGAAATTGGTGGCACAATCCCAATCCCCCTTCCCTCAGACTTCAAAGGTATAAGTGGAACCGTCACAAAAATGACTAAGAGCAAGCTTTACTTCAGTTCAGAAGAAGAAGGCATACTCAATAGCTCCATCAGCTGGAGTGCTGTCAGCGAATCAGGCATGATGGAGATGATCAGCGAAACCATCAAAGGCAAAGATACAGATGAAATTAAAATGCTAGCCATTAGTAATATGCGCATGGGTAATTTCATCCCTGCTTATGACTACTACTCAAAGCTTCTCAATGCTGAATCGACAAATTATGTCAAATACCGAAACTTCCTCAGTGTATGCGAAGTTGGCTATCGTCTTAAATCAGGACGGTTTATTGAAGGTAAACTGAATGAGGCGATTCAACTCAGGAAAAAAGGTAAACAAGTTGAAGCCTTAGCTGAAATGAAAAAACTCTACGAAAATTATATTGAAAGCACACCACTCGGAAATTGCTACCGTGATCGTTTTCAACTTGTTTTTAACGAAATAAAACAGAACGCTTAGAATATATTTACGACCCTTTCAGCGAGTGACGCAACTCGTAAACGCTTCCTAACGCTCCTGCAATATCTCTTGAGCTGAAGCATAGATTGGCTTCAGCAAATATTCCATCACAGTCTTCTTGCCGCTAATAATATCAGCATCCAGAGTCATTCCTGGCATCAAAGGAAGAGGAGCTCGGTTGCCTCCCGGACTCAAACTCGATATCTCCACTTTTCCAATATAAGTCGCTAAGCCATCATCGTTAATCACCGTACTTGGTGAGATACTTCTTAGAAAACCTGGCAAACTACCATAGCGAGAAAAATCAAATGTGGCGATTTTCAAACGTACCCCCTGCCCTTCATGCACATGGCCAACATCTGCATTTAGAATTCTTATTTCGGCTACTAGTTTCGAATCCACAGGAATCACTTGCATCAAAACTTGCCCAGGAAAGACAACTGAAGCTTCACCAAATTCACCTAAATCATGCACACGACCTGCTACAGGACTTTTCAAAACAGCATGGTCCAGGCGGTCTTTGAGATTTTTTTTACGCTCAGTTAGCAAAGCTTCCTGCTCCAAAAGCTTATCCAACTCTTGCAAAGCCTTTTCCCTTAAACTAGACTCTTCTTCTTGTAGCTGCTCCTTGAGCTCTGAGATAATTTCTTGTTTTTTCGCCACCTCATGAGGCAATGATGACACCCGGGAGTCAAGATCTTTAAGCTGCTTCTCAAAAGCATACTTCTTATCGTGATAATCTTCTTTCTTTTCGACAATATCTTTTTCAATCTGATAAAACTGCCGCTGTAAACTAAGAAACTTAAGATTGGAATTCAAGCCCTGATCCACTAACTCTTCACGAATATCCATCTCTTCTTGCAAAGCCTCCTTCTCTAATATCAACAAGTTTGCACTAGTCAAACCTCCTTTAAGCAAACGATTATACTCCTGACTTAGCAAAACCCTCTGTTGACTCAAGTTAGTCACTTGCAGGTGATGCTCTGCAATCTCCTCATTCAGTTGCGCCATTTTATGCTTGGCAACATTTCTTTTTGCCCTTAATGTTAAAGTACTCTGCTCCAAATAGCTGAGTTGATGAGCTTGAACCCCATCCATAGAACGGGGTGCTAAAAAGGCTCCACTTTTACTTTTATCATTCAAGTAAGATTCTATGCGCACCCTCCTTTCTTGAGCGGCCAACTCTTGAACTTCAAGTTCATCTAATTGCGATTGCATATCAACAACATTGAGAGTCAACAAAATCTGGCCAACCTCAAC
Organism: Planctomycetota bacterium; assembly: GCA_015231345.1. Taxonomy (GTDB): domain Bacteria; phylum Planctomycetota; class JADGBV01; order JADGBV01; family JADGBV01; genus JADGBV01. The sequence goes on along the minus strand of JADGBV010000262.1, from coordinate 2,256 downwards.
CTTAGCTCCTTCTTTCACGAAAACTTTATCCACACGACCACCTTCTAGGTGCTGGATAGACATGACATTTTCATATGGCATCACAACACCAGTGGCACTAACAACCTCATCCACTTCCATGATCATTGACCAAACCACAAAGAGGCAAAAAACGATCAATATAATAAGAACAACAAGCTTTGTTAATAGAGGAGAACCACTTTCTTCTAATAAAATAGATCGTTCCAAATGCTTGGATGCAAAAGAACTCATCATGCCTTTGGGAGAAGACTCTTGTGTATTATTATCTTTAGGCTCTTTCATGATTCATTATAGAATATTTCAGCAACTTTATCAGCACGGTCGGCAATGCGAATTCTTCCCTGATCTAACCAAATTGCATCATCAGCAATACGAAACAAGTCAGGGTTGTTTGAGACCACAATGGTCGTTCTCGTTTCTTTATCCTCAAATATATTATTAATCAACTCATCAATACGGATTTTAGTAATACCTAACTCTGGTTTATGATAACAAATCACAGAGGCATCTCGAAGCCAAGCCCTAGCAAAGCCCATGCGTTTTTTAAATGATTCCGAAAATTGATCTTCGCTACCATCGACCATCGTATCTAAACCATTTTTTAATAAACTCATCTCTTTAATTAGCCCCGCTTTCACAATCACCGCATCGATTTCTTCCTCGCTGGCTATAGGGTTCACACAAAGCAAATTTTCCCTTAGGCTCATTTCGAAAAGATGAGTTTTCGAAGGAGCATAAGCGATTGATTTTCTTAATATCAGAGGGTCAAACTGCCTTATATTCATACCACCAATGGATATACTCCCCGATTGATAGTCACGCATGAGCATTAACGCATCAATAATATAAGCTCCACTCATGCCACCGTGGCCACAGATTAAGGTAATTTTACCTTGGCGAGCCGCCAAACTTACATTCAACAAAGAAGGAAGTTGATCTCCCCGGGATCTCATAGACACCGAGTTGAAGTTAACCTGACCTTTCAGCTTGGGCACCATGCTCGTCACCACATCCGGCTCCACTTCTTGAGCAAGATTCATCAAACGATCTAACTGGCCTATGCTTTTAATCGTCTTTTCTGCTTGTGTAAGCACAGAGAACAAACTACGAACAGGAGCAATGATCTTCCAAGTAAGCAACATACAAGCCAATAAAGCACCCGACTGCAAGGTCCCCTCCATCACCATGATGACTCCATATGCCATGGTAGCCAACCCTGCACATTGGCTTAAGGTTGTACTGAATAAGTTGACTAAATTATAAGCTCTGGCAACCTCCATACCGTGAAGTCCAGCATCCAAAGATAACTTTTTATATTCACCAAGAAGTTGATTACCCATAGCCGTCGTACGCATATTACGATATTGAAACACAATATCATGTAAAAGCTCCTGGCACTTAGTTTGACTATTAGAGTTATTTAAAGAACTCTTAACAATCATGGAGCGAATAAAAGCCCCAAAAGCAATTGCTATCATCAGTGCTCCCAGGGGAACATAAACCAAGTTGCCGCCGATCCATGCCATACCTCCCAACAAAAACACCGTTGTTAAGAAATCCAATATGCCACTCATGGCTGTACCAGAAAAGAACTCATTAATCGTTTCAAATTCTCGTATGCGCCCTACCTGGGACTGAGGACTTGCAGCCTCGGTTAAACTGGGAGGGAGAAATAACACACGACGCATCACTTGCCCTCCAATTAGATATGATAAGCGAGCACTCATGAAGTTAAAAATCCCCATACGCACAAGTTTAAAAGCAAAATCCATCAATATATAGAGTAAAACGCCCAAAGCTAAAACACCTAAATCAGGATCAGCTCCAGCAACCTGAACCAAACCATAAATGGACATCACAAAAATGGGTGTACTCAAAGCTAGCACACTCATGAATATACTGACCACAAGACCAATGATCATCAAGCGGTAAAAACGGAAAAGTAATTGTGCGAACCAGTTGCTTTGTCTTTGCAAAAGATTCGTACTTTGTTTACTCATGGGAGAAAAACGAATCGCCTGACCTTTAAGTTTTCGGCAAGGCAATTCTACATAATCCCCCTCAGATGCCTGGAAGCACATAATTTTATCGTTTTCTTTGCGCACAAGAACATAACCGTGCCTGTATTATCACCAACTGCGGCAGGGTCAACAACAAAGCTTGCTGGACCACGAAGTTCGCCTGTAGTGGTGATGTTTGCTACCGAGATTGCGGGTGTTCCTGATAATCCCGTTG
>JADGBV010000261.1 GCA_015231345.1 Planctomycetota bacterium | reverse complement strand
AGGGACGCTCACCTTTGAATTGGGTGGCAAACGCTTAGATGAAGGGACAAACCTGGATGATCTCAATGGCGGGAATGGTGTGAATCGTGGTCAAGTTTCTCTCATTGACGATGCAGGCAAAGGAGAAGAAATTGACCTTAGTGGCGCTGTGACTCTTGCAGATGCTTTAGAGACCCTCAATTCCAATTCATTAGGGATTAATTTTTCGGTTGAACGGGAATATGATGCTGCCACAGGGAGTTTTACGGGCAGCGGTTATAAATTAAAACTCAATAATAACAGTACGAATGTCGTGACAATTGCAGAGGTGGGCCTAGGCTCAACTCTGGAAGATATTGGTTTTTCAGGGGATAGCATCAATGCGGGGAACTCTTTAACGGGTGATCAAATATTTTATGTCGACTCCAGCACAAAACTCAATAGCATAAATGATGGTGCTGGCATAAGAATGACCTCTTCAGGGACAAACGATATGCGATTTTATGTCCTCGATACTTCCAGTAATCAAAAAAAATCAGTTGAGGTTGATTTAGGTGGAACTGAGGATATGGGAGATGTTTTAAATGCTATTAATTCAGCTCTTTTTGATAATAACTTAAATCCCTATACCACAGCAAGTTTGTCTTCAGATGGACTTTCCATTGAATTCTCTGGATCCATTAGTGGCATGCAAGATATCAATCAAAGTCATGCAGCACAGGATTTGGGCCTTACGAAATTATCTCAGGCGAGTTCAACCGACCCCTGGGTGGGAGAATCCCTTATTGCTGAATTGAATAGTGCTCTTGTACGTAATTTACACGGTGGCGAAGGCATTGATAATTTAGATACAGGTGTTTTCCGCATGACGACAAGAAGTGACGAGGAGTACTTTGTTAATTTAAAAGACTCAGTGAGTGTACAGGACATGATTCGCGTTATATCTGCGACAACAGATGAGGAAAATGGCACTTCAACAGATCTCAGCGCCTCTATAAATGCTGCTGGAAACGGCCTAATGATTGAAGATAAAAGCTCAGGTTCTGGGTCTTTCCGTATCGAGGATATATCTGGTGGAGTGGCAGAACAATTAGGCTTAGAAACGAATTTACTAGAATTGGTCACCCCTCTGTTGAGTGTGTATGATATTGACACTGACAGTAATGGCATTTCTAGAAGAAGTGCCGTTTACCTATCGGTGAATAGTCTTCCAGATGGGATAACAGAGAATGATATTGTCGGTCGCTCTTTGTCTTATGCTTATGGTAGTCGCTTGGCTTCAACCAATAACGATGTGACTGGAGTGGAAACAGCAAAAATCATCGCTTTTGAAGCTGCTCCCGATGCTATTGAAGTTTCTGCGACCGATGCAGCTTCGGTTTCAGCGACGATTACCAATACTCTGCCTACTGATCAAAATGGAGATGGTTTTGATGATGCCCTCCTCGAAGATGCTTTCTATCTCGATCCGGGAGATAACAATCAGCTAGATACTGACAACCTTATCGGAGCAACCGTCACAGTTGAAGGCGGAGTGGCCACTTATAGCTCCCAGGTCATCGGTTACGATTCTGTAAATTTCACATTGCGTTTAAGCGATGATGATATTTACCAGGGAATGATCGCTGAGGGTAAAGACATTGATGATTTTGGCTATACCATTACTTATAATCACAAACTCATTCTAGAGTACCCTGATCCAAGTGTTGTGGCTGGAACGAATGATGTGACTCAGTCTTTTTCTGATGCTGGCGCCACAGATGTTATTACTGATTCAACGAATATCCTTGCTGGGAACCCCTCTGATCTAGATTATAGTCGAATTGTTGGTGCGACCATAAGTGTGACTGATGGTACGAATACATATTCCGATACGATCTCTTCGTACGATACGACTCTGAGTACCCTCACTTTAAAAACTGATGATATTTCTACCAATTTTGGTGGTGTGCCTGCAAATTTTGAGGATTACGGTTATACCATTACTTACAACCCCATTAGTCACGCCAATGGCTCTGGTGGTACATCGAGTGCGATTCAACAGTATCTTAGCGATAACTCTCATGAAGTGAATCCTAATAACCCTGACCGCTTTAGCATTGTTGGAGTTACGGATGGCGTTGTGGAAGGAAAGAATCTGGAAAACCGAATGATGTCGGGCCTAACTCGTTTAGAGGACCTAAATGGTGGTAATGGCATTACTAGAGGTAAATTTATTATTGGGGCTGATGGGACAAGTGCAGAAATTGACTTGACTCAATCTAGCATTCAAACTGTTCAAGACCTTATCGATGAGATTAGTGCTAATCTATCCAATATAGTCGTTGAAATCAATGACCAAGGCGATGGGCTGAGGGCTTATGAAATTAGTGGAAGTTCGTCTTCGGCGATTTCTATTAGTGATAGTACGGGGGATGCAGCAGCAGATTTAAATCTTCTTATGCCTGACTTGGACAAAACCCAAATTGCTGTAAGTACGGGTGTTGATTTTTATTCGGCGAAGGCAACGGATGCTAATTTTAATGGCACGAGCAATACCATTTCATCTGCTGATTTAGCAGGCTTAAATAAAGCTCAGGTTATCGGTAGTAAAGTCACTTATCAAGATTCAACTGATGCAAATAAGTGGGTCAGTGCAATTGTTAGTGATTATTATGTTGATGGAGGCAATGAAGGGGTCCTTGTTATAGCTGGACAGACGAATGAAGATGGCACTGATGTGTCTGCTAATTTCCCGACACCGCTTAATACAGAAGTGACCGTAAAGTATCAAGAACATTTTTCGGAATATGAATATGCTGGGACATCTTCTGGTTTAGGTGCTGGTGTTGTTGCTTATAGTGCGGCTAATGGCACTATGGAGGTGGAGGTGACCTCTAACTCATTTTTGAATAGTTTTTCTGAGGAAGAACTTGTGGGCTCCATGATTAACGTGGCTTCCTCTACTGGTGATGCGGGAGAAAGCAAAGGCCTCACGGGAATGATTACTGGTTATACGGCTGATAACGGTTTTGTTACTCGATTGAATATTCAAACTGTGAATATGAAATTAGATGACCTGGATAACTTAGATCTAGCAGGGACGTTCGATGTCGGTATTGCTCGTGACGTGGCTCCCAAGGACCATGTACAGGTGGGTGCTATAGATAATACCGGTGGTAGTTACCTCCATAATATAACAAATGCTGGTTTCTATTCCGTTACAGCAACAATTGATGAAGATTCAACTTCAAGCGTTCTTCAAAGTGATCAATTTACTAACTTGAATCCCGATGACGTGATTGGTTCTTTGTTGACTGTGAAAGAAGCTGCTGGGGCAGGGGCTGGCTATGTTGCTTTGGTGACAGATTATGATGCTGTGAACCGTTCTGTCACTATCGGAGGCTTTTATGATAAAACAGGTACGGCTCAAGTGATTACATTAGATACGGATGATGAGGTTTATTTGACTTACGAATCTGACCTGGAGGGCTCTGTTCTTAGATCGGCATCAACCAGTGGTTTTAGTGATACTATTGTTACAGCTCTTGCTAATAGCGACGAAAAAAATAAGCTCCGAGTGGATGATATGGCTAATTTTGCTGCAGTCGCAAGTGGTGAGGCTGACAAACTGATAGGTGCCTCTGTCACTTTTGCTTCTACAACAGCAGATGCAGACCTCCAAGACGAGACACGTACGATTGTTGATGTTCTCTACGACTATAAAGGCAATGCGGGAGAAACTGTCATCGTCTTGGATGAAGATTTGCCAAATTTGGCAGCAGCAGCAGAAAATTTTTCTGTCTCTTACTCTGATATCACTGCCACCATAGATAAAATCGATTTTTCAACAGGCATTATTTCGACGAAAGATAAACTGCTTTCAGCAATGGGCGATCGCAGCTTTAATATACACCCTGTCGTCGATGGAAGTTATCAAAAAGATATCGAGGTGTTAAGCACAGACACTCTCGAAGATGTGGTGGCGAAAATTAATTTAGCTGATCTAGGCGTGGATGCAAATGTTATTAATGATGGCAGTTCTTCTAATCCATATCGTCTATCGATGACTTCAGAGAATTCAGGTAAAACAGGGGCTGTAAATGTTTCTTCAACTATCACCAACTTCGGTGTGACCTTGGCCACGAAAGCTCAAGATGCTAAAGTGATTGTTGGTGATGTGTCCGGTAGTAGTTCGGTGATAAGTAGTAATACTAATACTATTGTCGATGGTATTGCGGGAATGACTTTGAATCTTGTAAGTGCAAGTACGGAAAAAGTGACCGTGACTGTGGATAATGACAAGGAAGGCCTTACTGAAATAATGACCACTTTGGTCGATGAAGTTAATGCTCTTCTTAAGGCTGCAAATGAACTGACTGCCTTAGAAACTGAAGTTGAAATTACTAATGATGATGGAACTGTTACAAAAGAAACTCAGAAAGGAATCCTTTTTGGTGACTACACTGCCCGCTCAATGATCGATTCTGTGAAGTTTTTGTTGACCAGTATGGTTGAAGATATTCCTTATGGAGAGCTTAATTCTTACTCTGATATTGGGTTGACGCTGAATTCAACTGGGGATGAGTTCGACTTTGATGATACCGTTTTTCAAGCCAAACTTGATGCTAATTTTGATCAAGTAATGGAGTTAATGACTTTTAAGCCTAACTTAAGTCCGGGCTCGGGTGTTATGATTTCCAGCAGTTTCATGCAAGAGAATTATAATATTAATCATATGCGTAATGGCTCAACTCGAAGCTCAGGCTACTCTGAAACAGGTAATGGAACTAATGGCATTAAACTATTAACCGGGGATGATGATAAGTTTTTAACTTTGAGTCTTGGTTCTGATAAAGAATTATACGGTTTTAGGCTACATCATCACGTGCCAGAAGATTTGACGGCGAAGTATGCTGTGACTTCTGCTGAGGCTACAGCTGCAGGTGCAGGGATAGTAGCCAGTGGTACTGGGAGTAAAATAACCGATGCTACGAATTTAGCCTCAAGTGTTGGCTTTATCGAAGAGCAACTTGTAGGGGCGACTGTCACTGTTGATAGCTACACTTCTACAATTACAGGTTATAGTTCTGGTTCGATCACCCTTGCCGATGATTTAAGTGCTGTCGCTAACCCCTTAAATGGTTATACTATATCAACTCCTTCAGGTGAAACCCTAGACTTTAGCTATAACCCCGTTATCGAATATGAAGATCCCTATACAGGAGACTGGGAAGTTTATCAGTCATATCAAGATGTTGATGATGGCCTGTTGTCTGTCGTTTTTCCCGGAGGTCTTCGTGCTGATTCAATAAGACTCCGTTATGAAGCGAATACGGGTGACTCCCTCGATTTTACGACAAGTGGTCATTATGCTCGTTTGATGGAATTTGAAGTTTTAGAGAGCCAAGGCTTAGGGGCTCAATTTAATAGGACATTTTCTGGCTTCACTGATGCATTCAGTGGTTCACTGCAAATTGCGAATGATTCTTTAGATGACCAAAATGATACTTTCTTATCACAAATCACTCGATTGACTGAATCTATTGAAAGTAAACAGAATTTGCTGATAAAACAATTTCAAAATTTAGAGCTTGTCGTTTCTAACCTTAATTCTCAAAGTCAATTTTTCCAGAGTCAAATTAGTGGCTTGCCCACAGCCTTTTCTCACCGAGGAAATAATGGTT
>JADGBV010000260.1 GCA_015231345.1 Planctomycetota bacterium | reverse complement strand
AGATCGTCAATCCTTCCAAATGCCTCACTGACCTTTTTAACCGTGAAATGAAAGCCACCACAGCCATGGGGCGTGGGATTGCCATTCCTCATGTGAGAACTTTACAGGCACGGGAGTTTATGATTGCCATCATGAGGTCAGATAAGGGCTTATATTTCAACAGTATGGATGAAGAGCCTGTGCATGTATTTGTGGGAATATTATCGCCCCCATACGAAGATAAAACGTATTTGAAGTTTTTGAGCACCCTCTCTCACGCCGTTAATAATGGCGACCTTTTGCCTATTATTCGTGAAGCCGAATATGAATATGAAGCCATGGGCGCTATTTGCCGTTACCGCATATAAAAGAAATGAGCGAAACAGAACATCAGAAAATCAGGGTTTCTTTGCAACTTGTGGGGCAGGGCACACAAGAGTCCATTCCTAGGTATCAAACTGAACTCTCCAGTGGCGTGGATCTTCATGCCAGCGAAAGCATGGTCTTGCTGGTGGGCAAAAGAGCTTTGGTGCCCACAGGCATTTCAATCAGTTTGCCAGCGGGTACGGAAGCACAAATTCGCCCCAGAAGTGGTTTGGCCTACCGCAATGGCATCACTTGCCTGAATACGCCAGGTACCATTGATGCTGATTACCGTGGTGAAATTAAAGTATTACTCATCAATCTTGGCGATGAAGACTTTCAGATCAAAAAAGGTGACCGCATTGCACAGCTGGTCGTCGCTCCAGTCTACCAAGTTGAGTGGGAAGTCTGTGCTCAGCTGAATGAATCTGAGCGGGGTGATGGTGGTTTTGGTCATACAGGTGTAACGAGTCCCTAGTCCCTCTTTTGTACCTCATCCTTTTTTTGGCGTTCTTACTTATTTTGAGCGCTCTTTTTGCCGGGTCGGAAACGGCTCTGTTCACGGTCGCACGAAACAAGAGTGTACTGCAAGAAGAACGGAATCGCAAAGCTAATTCCCCTATTATTCAACTGCTGAATAAGCCTAGTCAGTTGCTGATGACACTGTTATTAAGTAACCTTATGGTGAACTTATGCTTTTTTTTTTTCAATCATGCTTATAGAAGTGGAGAAGAATATTTCTGTCTCAGCTAGTGTGGTGCTCTCCTTTGTGTTTTTGTCTTTGTTTTTTATTTTTGGTGAAATTCTTCCCAAAACCTTGGGAGCCATATTGCCTTATGGTTTTAGTCGTATTGCTGCTCCGCTCATATTTCGGCTACTTCAGACTATGCAACCTCTTACTCAGACACTGGAGGCATTAGTGCGTGGTTTCAATCGTTTGCTCGGCATAGAAGAAAATGAAAATCGTGAAACCAGTTCTCAAGCCTTGGTGGACTTGATGGATGTCACTGAGAAAAGTGGTCATCTTAATGAACTGCATGCCGATATACTGGAGAAAATTATCCATTTACGTAAGCTACGCTTGAAAGATATATGCATTCCGAGAGTGGATGTGAAGTCCTGCTCCATGACTCACTCGCTGCAAAAGGTTTTGCAGCAAGCTAATGACTGGGGTTTTAGTGTTATCCCCCTTTACCGCGAACATCACGATGATATCGAAGACTACCTGGACTGTGGTCATACCTTAGCTTTTTCTAACTTGAATGTCCCAGTGTGGCGTTGTAGTCGCAAAATTGCCTTTTTTCCAGAGAATGCTCGCATGGACTATATCGTGATGGAATTCCTAGAAAGAGAATTGCCTTTAGCTTTGGTGACAGATGAATATGGAGATATGGCAGGTTTAGTGACTTGGAATGATGTTATGCGCACCATGCAGCATGAAATGATCCAGCTGCCCTACGATAGTCAGGGCTCATCATTTAAAATATACAAAGGCCGAGAGAAAGTACGTAATATTCCATCCATACATTTAGATGAGGAAAACGATAGCGTGACGTTGTCGGGTTATTTAATTTCTAAGATGGACTCATTCCCTGCGGTTGGTGATGAAATTGCTATTGATGGTTTTCTTTATACGATGACAAGCTGTAGCAAGAAGCAGATAGAAGAAGTGATGGTTAGGAAAATTCCTCCGGGAGTCTCTGAATGACACTCTTTTTCATCATACTGCTGATTTTAGGCTTAGGCTTATCTGCCTTTTTTTCGGGAAGTGAAAGTGGCTTGTACTTCCTGAGTGAGCAAAGACTCAGCGTGCTTTCTTCTCAGGGAAAAAAGGGTGCTGCGCAACTACTTAAGATTCTTAAATCCCCTGGCGAAATGATCATCACTATGCTCATCGGAAATAATATTGCTTTGCAGTTTTCGACTTTTGTGACCTTAATCATTTGGCAAAGACTAGGTCTAGATCACCCTTGGTTGCCCGCTGAAGTCGCTACCACTGTTGTTCTTTTTCTGCCCTTCTTTTTATTTGGCGAGGTGATTCCCAAAGCCACATATCGTTTGCACCCAGAACGAATATTGCTTAGAACCTACCCCTTACTCAATGGCGTCAGGGTTTTATTTGCCCCTTTGAGTTTCTTGTTCAATAAAATGAGTCGTCTTCTGGAACACCTCTTTGGGGCAGATAAAGAAGAAGATCTTGTTTTTGATCGTCAAAACCTTTCGCACAACTTAGGCCACGCTTATGCTGGTGGTGTGCTTTCTGAAGATCAAATGGATTTGTTAAGCACTGCAATTCAGGCTGGTGAATTACGCGTGGAACAAGTGATGACGCCTCTAAGGAATGCGGAAATGCTCCCTCTTAATGCGAGTCGCGAAATGATTGCTGATATATTCAAAAACTCCAGTCATCACATTTTCCCTGTTTACGAAGGCAAGAGAACAAAAATTGTCGGCACGGTGGACCTGAGGAAATATGCACTGAGCCAAGCTCAAAACCAAGAAGACCTAGAGGAGATGCTTGGGCCCTTACACTTTATTAAAAAAGGGGAGCCTTTCAGCTATATATTCAAGGCTTTTTTTGAAGAGAATGCGCCTATGGTTTTTGTCTTATCGGGCAAAAAAATCATTGGTTGTATTATCTGGGAAGAGGCAATGCTAAAATTATTGAGGTAAAGAGATGAATTCACGATTACTTATTGCACTATTTGTTTTGCTCGGTTCTGGTTGGCTTGTGTGGTCTGAAACTGGTGGGGTTAAAATGCAGTCCAACCCCTCGCAGTCATTCATGATGAAAATGTTTGAGACCTTGAACCGTATTTCTCCGTCTCATAACGAACAAACACGCTCTTTCGAAAAGAAAATGAACGATTTCTTGACCGAACTGCGAAAACTGGATTTGCAGTATCATAACAGTCAAAGAAAAGGTGGTGCAAAAGGAAAAAATGTCAATGAACAAAAACTTAAAGAGGATGGTACAAAAATATTGACCGAAGCCTTAGAGGAAACAGAGCTTTATCTCGAAAAGTTAAGAATGGCTCTTAAAGAGAACCGTAAAGAAGTGATTGATCAATTTATGCCGGAATAGCCATATGCTATTAGATAATAAACCCTACGACTTGGACCGTGTTGTGCGCTTGGTCCTGAAAGTTCTTTTTTTCATAGGACTGATTTATTTATTAGGCTTGCTTAGCGATGTTCTTATTCCCTTTGCTGTTGCTATGGTGATGGCCTATTTCATTAATCCACTGGTTAAACGCTGCAATAATGTGATAAAACACCGTGCGCTTTCGGTGGCTGTCTCTTTAGCGTTGATTTTATTGATGGGTATTGGTTGTCTTTTTCTTGTCGTGCCTGCCGTGACTCAAGAAGTTGTGCATATGGCTAAGTTGCTCAACGAAGTGGCTAATAACTCTGAACTCGCCCAAAAGGCTTCATCTCGCTTAGGTCCGGAATTATGGCATAATATTCGTGAACAAGTAAAAGGGTTAGATGTGCTGAAGTTTTATGATTCAGGCAAACTGGATCAGTTCCTCACAATTACAATGCAAAAGGCTTTACCCACCATGCTTGGGGCCATAGAGGGAACGACGAGCATTCTGCTCAGCATGCTGGGTATGGTCGTCATATTACTCTATTTAGTCTTTATATTGCTCGATTATTCAAAAGTGATGACAGGCTGGCACGATTTATTGCCGACTCATGTCTCAGAAAACATCGTTTCTTTTTTAGGTGAATTCGACGAAGCTATGAATCGCTACTTTAGAGCACAGGCTTTTGTTGCTTTTCTAGTTGGCATCTTTTTCTCAATTGGTTTTAGTCTGATTGGTTTGCCTTTAGCGATATTATTGGGCATGTTCATTGGTTTGCTCAATTTGATTCCTTATATGCAGATGTTTGGTTTTATTCCTGCTTTTTTTCTAGCGATAGTTTACGCTTTGGAGACAGGGCAAAGCTTTTCTTCTGTCATGGGCTTGGTTGTCTTGGTCTTTGTGGTGGTGCAGATTATTCAGGATGCAATATTAGTGCCTCGCATAATGGGTAAGGTGACGGGGCTTAGTCCTGCCATCATATTACTTTCACTTTCCATATGGGGCAAGTTATTGGGGTTATTGGGGCTGATTATTGCGTTGCCCATGACTTGTTTATTGCTTACCTGGTATCGCCGGGGCCTTTTAGAGAACCAGAAATAACTTTATGAAACTTCTCAGTTACTTTTTTGTCTTACTAGCATTAGTGGGCTGTGGCTCAAAAAATAATGCTAAGAGTGATGCTAATGAACAGCTTCAGTTATGGGTGAGTATTGCACCGCAAGCTTATTTGGTTTTGGCAATCGGTGGTCATTTGGTTAATGTCGATGTTTTGCTGCCTGAAGGTAAAGATATTCATTTATATTCTCCTTCGCCTAAACAAATTATGTCTTTGGCAAAAGCGGATCTATACTTTACAGTGGGTCTCCCCTTCGAGAGGTCTATTCAGCAAAAGCTTTCTGGTCAATCACAACTCAAATTGATCGATTGTACTCAGAATGTCAAACGACGCTTTATGAAAGGTTCTACCTTTGTTTGCGAACATGGCCACGAACATACTCATAATCATGCCCATGGAGAGCAAGTGAACCAACACCCAGACCCTCATGTTTGGCTGGGGGTAGAAGCTTTAAAGAAGATGTCTGAAAGTATTTATCTGAGTTTGGCTCAGCAAATGCCTCAAAATGAAAATCTTTTAAAGCAGAATTACCAAGCTTTAATTCATCGTTTAGAAAAAGTGGACGCAGAGCTTAAAAGCAAGCTTGCGCCTTTTAAGGGCAAAAAATTCCTGGTCTTTCACCCTGCTTTTGGTTACTTTGCCGATAACTACGATTTGGAGCAAATGGCTGTGGAGGTGGAGGGAAAAAGTCCATCAGCTCGGCAAATGACTGAGCTTATAGGTGTGGCTAAGCAAGAGAGGATCCGCGTGGTCTTTGTGCAAAAGCAATTTGACCGCAAAAGCTCACAGGTGGTCGCTCAGGGAATAGGTGGTTCGGTGGTCCCTCTTGATCCTCTAGCAGGGGATGTGCTCAGTAATTTAAAGGCCATGGGCGACGAGCTTCATAAAGCCTTTGTGCTCGCAGCTAAGGTGAGTGATAGTGAGTAAAGAAGAGATTATCTCTTTTCATAATGTCAGTTTTTCTTACGGGCAAAACCTTGTCCTTGAGGATGTGAATCTTGATATTTACCGCAAAGAGTCCGTTTGTATTGTGGGTCCAAACGGAGGTGGCAAAACCACTCTTATAAAGCTTATGCTTGGCCTCCTGAGTCCTCAGCAAG
>JADGBV010000025.1 GCA_015231345.1 Planctomycetota bacterium | reverse complement strand
CCTCAGAACTTAGCCCAGTGCCTGTTAGAATAGTACCATCGACTTTATCTAAAAATTGCCCCCCTAGAGTGATAGTGACCGTTGAGCCCTGTTGGGCTCCAGCTGGGTAGACGTAAGCAATGTGAGGTTCTGCACTTATGCAATAACCCGCAACAAGAAAGAGTAATAGGGAAATTTTCAGCTTCATAAGTTTACATAATTTCGTGTAAAAAACCACCACTTTGTTTGTACTTGTGGTCCGGCTTGAGAGGGACTGAATAGCCGTAAGGGTGGGGGATGCTCCCTGAAGGGTCTATGCCAAGACGGGTGTATAGACTTCCCATGAAATCCCAGGGGGAAACGGGTCTGTCAGCGACTTCCATGCCACGTGCATCTGTGGCGCCCACAATTTGGCCACTTTGAAAGCCGCCACCTGCGATCAAGGTTGAGAAAACGGCGCCGAAGTGGCTACGGCCACCATTCCAAGGAGCTAATTGTTGGATTTTTGGTGTGCGACCAAACTCTCCGCCAACCCAAACTATAGTATCTTGAAGTAAACCGCGCTCATCTAGGTCTTGCAGGAGCATGGCCACTCCTTGGTCCAGCTGGGGAAGTTTCGTGTTCATGGCTTCGAAATGTTTTTTATGGGTATCCCAACCAGTAAAGTTAATGGTGACATAAGGGACGCCAGCTTCGACTAAACGCCTGGCGACTAGACACGATTGCCCGAAAGTTTGTGTTCCATAGGCTTCTCGAGTTGCTTCTTTCTCCATTTTTGGGTTGAAAACATTCCCTAGGTCACCAAAACAAAAGTCGTAAGCTTCTTGACGAGCTTTGAGGTTTTGCCCGACAGTAGCGTTTTGATTTAAGAAGTGAGCGAGTTGATCATTTTTTTGAAGTAGATCCAGTCGAGCTTTTTGTCTTTTCTCTGTTATGCCGGGGGATATGATGCCATCAACGGCAAATACACTGGCTGCCGGGTTTCCACCGGTGGCAAAAGGTTTATGCTTATTCCCCAGGAAACCTGCTTCGGAAAAACGCCCTTGGGCTTTAGTCATGACTATATAGGGCGGCAAGCCTAAGGAATAGCCTGATTGACTTTGAGTATGGTGAGAGAGCACGGCCCCTAGGCAGGGATGAACTAATTTACCTCCGGCTGGATGTCCGGTTTGTACCATATATGAAGCTGTTTCATGACTATTATTGCCATGGGTCATGGAGCGAATCAGAGAATAGCGATGGGCTTGTTTGGCTAGGAGGGGAAATTTGGGGTTAATATGAATCCCCGGAACATTAGTTTTAAGAGAATGGGTAAATGGCCCGGCGTACTCAGGGCCAGCTTCGGGTTTGGGGTCAAAGGTATCTAAGTGACAAGCTCCCCCCCAAAGCCATATTTGTATGACGGATTTTGCTCGGCGTTTTGTGGAGAAAACCCCCTCAGAAGGTGCCTTTGGAACAGCATGCAGTATGCCATTGGAATGCCCTAGTGCTGATGCCGCTGCGAGGCCACCGAGTGTTGAGTGAATGAGTTTTCTACGTGTGAGTGTGCCCATAGCTTCGACCTAGTGCTTATAAGAAAATTCTGTAGAATTAATGAGAGCCCAGACTATATCTTGTAGGGCATATTTGTTGCCTTGTTTCTTGCGGTAAGAATTGTAGTTTTCGATTTCATTCCCTAAGGGCGGCCTTGAGAGTATGCTGAGATAAATTTTGTTAAGGGTTTGCTTATCTTTTTTGCCTTTAGTTGCTATAAGCTTTTTAAGCCTTTTGCTTTTCGTAAGTGCCGTATTGAGCTTTGTAGAATTTAACATAAAGAGAGCCTGCTTCTTAGAAGGCTCGTTATCACGTTCATCGTAACGACCTGTATCTCTAGGAGGACGACCAAATAGCTCTAGAAAGGGGTTTGTGATCGTGCCATCATTCAATCGTACGGCACCAAGATTAGCTGGGATATAAGTAAATGGTTCAGGAACTTGACTTGTATAACCTTGAGGCATACCCGTGAGTTGACTGACGCAATCAATGAGAACTTCCGCTTCAAGTCGGCGCACTGTATAGTGAGAAAAACCTGGGAATGAAGGACTTCCTGCAGCTGGGCGAGATGACCTTTGGTAAGTATGGGAGGTGCAGATAAAATGAATGAGTTTCTTGATATTAGTTTTGTTTGTCACAAATTGTTGACATAAAATATCCATTAGCTCCTGACTAAAAGGAGGGTTGTCTTCCCTTAGATCATCGACTCCCGGGATGATGGGAGAGCCAAGGAGCGAGGTCCAAATTCTATTGACGAAGGCTCGAGCGAGCCAAGGGTTTTCATCTGCTGTAAGCCACTCTGCGAAAATAACTCTTGGGTCAGCATCCGCTGGAATCATAACGCTGCTGCCATCGGGGAAGTAGGCTTGAGTGGGTGAAGATTTGTCTCCCAAGACATCGCGATCGTGGTAGATAATTTCTTCTTTCCATTCGAGGGTCGATTTACTTTTAATCGTGGAAAAGAAAACCGCCATATTATCCCATTGCTTTTCTGTAAAGCTTTCCGGGCGTACTCCCATAAAACTCAACGCCACTGCTTGAGCCCAGCTTTTTGGAGTGCGCGGACTTAATGCACGGTAAAAGTTAACTGCAGGTTGGCGAAAATTACTGCCACTAGATGTGAGAAGCTGGCGGACCATTTCCTGCCAGCTGAGCCCTAGGTGAATGGCATCGTAGAGCCAGCGTTCGTAAGCCTGCACAGCATTAGGCCATAACTTGATGGGGAATTCCGATTTGACTCTAAGTAAATCGCATAATTTAAGAACTTGGTAATGCTCGAAGCGAGGCCTACGAATCAGTTCTTGAATGATATTTTCCCTTTTATGAGCTGATGATTTTTGTGTGAATTCACTGATCTCAGAGATGGAAGGAGCTCTTGCGTTAAGGTCGAGATAAGCTCTTCTTAAAAAAACGTAGTCAGAGCAAAGAGGAGCGGGTTGGCAGTTTCGAGATATTAATTCACTCTCTATGATAATATCGAGAAGGTGTGAGGAACTATTTTCGATTTCGTTTCTTTCGTATATAGACTGAGATTCCTTTGTGTTTCCAGTGAAATGTGATAGGAAAACAAATGCGATCACAAAGCGAAGGCAAAGAAGGGGCTGGAGAAGATTCGCAGTGCCTTGATCGTTGATGATCATAGATTGGAGTTGTATAAGAGATGCCTATAGTGTAGGTGATTATTGGGATTAATCAATGATGTTTGCTCTTTAATGTCTCGAAGATACTGGTTTTTTATGTAGAATAATTCGAGGTGATGGCGTTAAAGTAATGAGGCTTTAAAAAAAAGCCTCCATGCTTGTGAAAGCATGAAGGCTTTAATTTATAAGACGTTATAGTGGCCTCAAGGAGGTGGCGGCATTGGAGCTGGGAATGATGGGGAGGCTTGTTTGCCGAAAACGTAAATAGTACCTGATTTCTCTCCGATGCTCGTGTAGGGCCCAGCTTGGACTTCAGTCCATCCGGAGGAATCGACATGAGTGAAGTTAATCATATCGGCGCCACTCATGCCGAATTGCTCGAAGTCATTGCTCCCTGTAGCGTAGAGATCACCGCTAGTTGTAACCATAAGACTATGCTCGTAGCCTGCAGAGAAGGTTTCAATTTGGTTGGTGAAGCCTGATATCATAGTCGGCGTCATTTGATTGTTATTGTTGCCAAGCCCGCACTGACCTCTATTATTCTTTCCCCATGTGTACAGGTCATTTGTATCTGTGAGAGCTGCGGAATGAAATCCACCGGCGTAGACTTTTACAAATTCGCCATAACCATAGATATAAACAGGGTCTAATTGAACTGGAGCTGGATCTGTTGTTCCTAGTTGCATGAACCCATTACTGCCACAGGCCATAATACAACCGGATACAGTCATGAGGCTGTGATCTACGCCACAGGCAATATCAGTAACTCCATCAGCTAAGATGGCTTGAGTAAGATGGCCAGGTGAGTACTCATCACCGGATGTGCCATTGCCAAGCGCACCTAAGTTTCCTCGTCCCCAGGCGTAAACATTGCCGGCATCATCCAAGGCCATGGAGTGATAAGCTCCTGCACAAACTTTGGTGATATTTGTGAGGCTGTTAATGCGAACAGGAGTGCCTCTGACATTGGTATCTCCGTGACCCAATTGACCAAAACTATTATCTCCCCAAGAATAAACATTGCCCGCGCTATTAAGTGCTAAACTATGCTGGGCACCAACGCTAATGCCAACCCAGTCTGTGCTTGCGCCAATTTGCTGGGGTGAAGATGCAGAAGAGCCGATGCCAAGGGCACCTTTGAGGTTGATGCCTTCGGTTTCTAATGTATTGGCTGCCGTTTTATAGCTAATAAAATACTGACCTATGCCCATGGTGATGGGGTTCTCATAAATGGGCACTGGGTTGCCTTCAACCCAAATGGATTCAGATATAATATTTCCACCTGCCGTGCCCATAGATAATAGTGCATCATTTTCTGGATCGATTTCAAAAGTAATTGTTCCTTCGTTAACACTAGCATTAAGATTGACTCTGATAGATAGATTATCTGTATCACTTAAGTATACAGAATTAAATTCAATCCTTTCTGGACTGCCATATACGGTTCCGCCCATTATATAGGAGTTGTTGTTGTAAAGCTCGGCTCCTGATATATCTCCAGAAGCATAGGGTCCACTAATATTAACAGTTAAATGGTCTAAGGTTGAGCCATCGTCCGAGCTTAATTTCAACTTCATCACGTCCTGGAAATTCGTAGGGATAAGATTGTCTGCTGTAAACAAGGTATTGTCGCTTATGGTAAAGGCAGACTCTTCAATGGTAAATGTACGTGTCATTGGGTCGCCTTTAACTGGACCGACATCAGTGAGAATATTGCCTCCAGCCATGCTAAAAGTGATATTGCTCTGAGGGTAATCATTAATGGCATCAATGCGAACTTCCATTGACGAAGATGTGAGATCGTAAATATTATGGTTAATAGATGTGAACTCGAGAGTATTAGCTTGAGTATTAATGTTTGCTACACCCAGCTGTGCATTATCAATAAAGAGATTAGCTCCCGCGATCTGGTCAATGTTTTGAGAAGTGACATAAACATTCGCGCTATGGATTTGAGTTGAGCCAAAACCCAAGAGATTCATCTCCATAACAGGAATACCCATCCCTCCGGAGGGGTACTTTAATGTGCCTTCCACAGCTTTCTCAACGGCTATTATTTTGTTGGTGCTGCCAGAAATAGTAGGCGTGTGGTTGATATTCATGCCACCCATGGTACCTTTGATCAATCCGTAATTATTGGTATTGTAGGAGTCAAAAGAGACATTGAGAGAATTTCCATAAATTGTAGGGCTATTCATATTGGCATGTATTTCAATATTGCCTGAGCTCAGTAAATTCAACCAGAGACCATCAAAAATAATACTGCTGGTGTCTATATCAATGAAGCCTTCACTAATGTAAACATTGTCAGAATAGAGATTTGCGCTGGCTAGATTGATGAGACTGAATTGGTCGGAGTTGAATGTGAGTTCGTCGATGATGACGTTATCTGTTATAGCTAAATCCATAGCAAAGATAGTGACATCTGAATCTCCCGGATTCGCAGAAGAACCTGATATGGCAAGGTGAGAGGGAGTTATGGCTCCTCCACTTTCGACAGTAGAAAAATTGAGAAATTCGGGGTCACTAATACCTTCCCAGAGTTCTCCATCAGCGACTGATGCTAAAGCTCCGTAAGTCATAAGCAGGGTGTACTCCTCGTCCATTTGCATAGGGGTTGATGGGGTATAGACTGCGATGTTTCCTGAAGTACTTAAACGCATAGAATCACTCAAGTCATCGATGATTGTAGACTCTCCCTCTAATGTGAGGAAAACTGAATTTGGCCCTAGCTGAATATCTTCATTAAAGCCTAAGATGAAATTGCTACTTGAACTCACACTCACGCCAATGGATTCATCTCCAGGAGTAATGGACAGGAGTTCGGGGGGTGAGAATGCAGTCCCGCTGATTTCAAATTCTTCGCTGATAATGTTGCCTTGAGCGTAACCATTCATGATATCGACGTTCTTGGGATCAATCTCAACTTGTATATTGGTCGAAGGAGCAGAGGCTGAAATAAAAGCATTGACTGAATAGGTCACTGTTTCGTCAGTGAGATTGAAAGGTGTGCTTGAGAAAGAAAAGGTGTTTCTGTCTAATTGAAAGTTCGCATCTTCTTCCCATATATCATTCTTGTATAATTTGGCCTGATCTAAAAAGGCTGTGTGTCCTTTTGGTAGCGTAACAACGAAATCAGAATTAAGGCTAATGCTTCCCCCTGTTGCAGCTATTTGAAATGACATCACTTCAACGTCACTTTGCCCTGCGCTTAAGGTTGGTGGTGGGGTGAAACTATTATCTTCACTGATAATATATGACTTTCCTGCGACAGAAAACTCATGTTGAATTAAACTACCAGTCACAATACCTGTAGGCGTGCCAATTCCACTGATCGGGTCTAACTCCAGGACTATATTGCCACTGAAGGGGTCAGAGTGAACATCTGACTTGATCTCTAGGTAGGCTGAATCACTGTACAAGTTAATCGTAGGAGAAAATGTGATTTCTTTATTGGCTGAATTAATGGTTCCAGTGGAGTGGTATGAGTTGTCTTTAAAGAGCTGCACGTTCATGAGGTTGTCTACGTGCCCTTCTGGTACCTTGAATGTTAAATTATCAATCGTAATATCACCATAACTCACCAAATCCAAGGCCATGACTACTACGTTGGTATTGCCTGCGGTGAGTTCATCGACAAGTGTCATTGGGCTTTCCGTAACGACAAGTTCTTTCTGATTCACATTAACTGTCGCTTGGAGGTTGCCTCCCATATAAGTTCCTGTCCCCATAATTACATTGGCGCCTGAGGAATTTTGTTGAATATTTAGGGTCGTAGCCACTGGGTCGGGAACGATATCTAGAAAAAGTTCAACATTTTCGCTGAGATCGTAGATGTTTCTGGATAATCCGGTGAAACTCATTCTTTTATTGGCTAAATTAAGGTTGTAGGTTCCGTATTCTGTTCCTTGAAATCTAAGTTTGGCATTATTGATGACACTCAAATCTCCCGTAGGGATATCAAAATGCAACTCATCAATCGTGGGGCTACCCATGCCATGAAAAGTAAAACTAAGCACTGGTAGGTCATAATCATTAGGATTTAAGGTGTCTTCCACATGACTCATTCCAGGGTCAATAATCAGAACATCAGGAATGCTGCTTGAAAAAGTAAAATTGCTGTTAACTGAAGTTCCTCCAATACTACCCATAATAATTCTTCTATTATGAATGATATAAGGATCAAAACTTACAGATAAATTATTGCCATAAAGAGTGCTGTTCATATCGGCAAAAACTTCAATATTGGCTGAGCTACTGGATGCTTGCAAAAGATTAATGTTTTCAAAAAAGACCATGCCTCCGATTCCATCTATAATGCCTGGGCCCTCGAGAGTGCCATCAATATAAAGCTCAACTTGATTAACATTGTGATGCCCACCTGCGCCTAGCGAGATAGCAAAACTTTCGATGTTTGTGCTAGCTGTTGTCACATCCCATGACATATTCATGATACGAACATTATTGTCACTTGGACTAATATTAGGGGGTGTCGGAAGAATATCATTGACAGTAAGAGTCCCTCCTGCTTTCACCGTATCGAAATTCCAGACTGTGTTGTCACTAATGCCTGTCCAAGGATCGCCACTATTCAAGCTAATGATGGCTCCGCTATCGACGTTAACACTATATGTTGAATCCATGCCAAAGTCCAAGGGGTCAAAATTGACTTCATTGCCAGAGAAGGTGGCAGATGTGATATCGATAGATGTGTGCTGTGCGCCATATTGATCATAAATAGTAATAAAACCGCTACCTTGATCCACATCCGTATCAAAGAGCATCATCAGCATCTCTGAATTCTCAACCCCTTTTTGCTCATCTCTGGGCGAAGTGTCTACAAGGTTTGGTGCTGCCCCGTAGGCAAAACCACCAAAAACTACAAAAATCAGCAATAATGATCTACTAAGTCGCGCTTGAATTGACATACACTTTTCCCCGCATGAGTCCTTGTCGATATTCACATTGTTGAATTTCTCCACCAAAAGCAAGGATATTTTTTTGTGTAATTTCCTACAAAATGGATATTTGCAGGAAATAGATTATAAGTGCCTGAAAAAAAATAGGATAAAAAGTGGCTAACTGGGGGGTATGAGTCAATTGTCTCTAGAATCTATGAAATGCTTGTCAAGAGAGCTTATTTTGTTGATAGAATACGCCCAAAATCAATACGAACGCATCTTTTCGGAAAGCGTATGCTTACTTATGGCTTCGATTTTTTCTGCCCTTAGGGATTCAAGCTCTTTAACTGGGTTGGCAAAGACCCTCACCCCTCGTTGTGAATTTTTTAGTGTTAAATCAAGGGGCAAAGTAAATCCCTGGCTAAATGGCAGGTTTTTATCAAGTTTAAGTGTTCTGACCCAACCTATAAAGATAGCGCGGCCATCAGGAGAGGGGGAGTTCTTTCCAATGTAGCAAATCTTTACTTACGGCATGCCCCCAGTGTTGATTGCCCATCCTATTGCCCGTTGGGTTTGCTTGCCACATGAGATGGTATTCTCCATGTTTCGACATGCCCATCGATCATGGCAAAGTTAGCCGTTCCATCGGAATTATGGCAGAGTATATTCTCTCTTTCTCCATACCTTCGGGCGTCATCTCTTTTATTAATAAATGCATGTTGATACCAGACTCTATCCACTCCATCAGTTCCGTCTCTGCTGATCACATTACCAATTTCATTCTTTGGTCCCCAGTACTCACCCATCAAAACCGTATTAGCTGGAAGGGTGACATCAACCAAGTTGATCGCTTCATTAATGCCTATAACACCGAAAGAGCTCCATTCATAGCGTGTTGTATCTCTTTGGAATTTAGTGGCTGTATAGCTTTTAAGTCTTTTATTTGCATTTGGTGAATCTGTTGACCTTAAAGGACTAGAAGGGCATATAAATGCAGGGAATTCTTCTCCTTCCGTGAAGGTGCAGTCCGTGGGCCAATTCACATAGCCAAGATAATCAGCTGTGACCTCATCCCAGCCATTTAATTTCGTGAAATTTCCATTCAGAGCTGTAGGCTCTTGGTAGGGAAAACTGCCTAAATTATCGTCGCCATAGGCAATTATTCCGCAGTTACGAATTAAAAGCTCTCAAATTCATTATCGTCTCTCATAAACAGTTTTCTGCGGAAATGATCGCTCTTCTTAGAGAGGGCATTACTGTAGAAACTCGGTGATTTGTGGCTTGAGCTACTTAGGCTTTAGATCGACTCACTTCTAAATCCTTGATTGTACCGGTGCTAATATCATATACCCAACCATGTACTTCTAGTGTTTGCCCCGTGCTCCAGGCTTCTTGCACGACTTCTGTTTTGCAAATATTTTCAACTTGCATTTTTACATTTAGTTCAGAAAGAGCGTTAGCCGCTTCTTGTGGGTCTTTAATCTCACTCAATTCTTCCGAATGTGAGGAGTAAAGATCTCGCACACTTTCAAGCCAATCATCAATCATCCCATTGCACTTTGGTCCCATGGATGCTTGAACACCTCCACAGCCATAATGCCCACAAAGAATAATATTTTTCACTTGTAAATTTTTAACGGCAAACTGAATCACAGATAGTGCATTAAGGTCGTTGGTATTAACGATATTGGCGATATTTCTATGCACAAATAACTCACCAGGCTCTAAACCCAAGATTTTGCAGGCGGGAATGCGACTATCGGCACAGCCTATCCACAAATACTCAGGGCTTTGCCCCTTGGCAAGCTCTGAAAAAAAGTCAGGGTTATCTGCTTTAACGGAGCTTGCCCATTTTTGATTGTTTTCGATTAGATGATTGATCACTTTTTAAGCCTAATTCTGTACTTGTTTTGCCATAATTATTCCCATTAAAATGGATTAACAAGTTGAAAGTGGCATGATGAATTCAGTGTATGTGTCTGCTCCTAATTCAAGCTGAGAAAGCATGGAGAATATTAAATTCACACATCCTAAAACTGAAGCCTGTGGCGTGAATATGAGTGAACTCGAAAAAATGGTCTTCATATGCATTTAAAGATACACCTGTACATTATTGCCTTCTCCCTGCTGACACTGACAGGAGCGATACATATCAATGCTGCAAATGAACATGGCCCTATTGGAGATATTTACTACCCAAGGGGTGGGTTTAATGGTTGGTCTGCTGAAACGCCATTTACGCAAATAAAAGCTGGTTTATATGAGGTCAATTTGAAAATGGCTCCGGGGTATCATGAACTTAAAATCGCCAATAAAGGCTGGAGAAATTTATGGTGTGTTAAAGCTATGGATGATAAGGCTCTTGATTTCGGAAAAAAGTACCCTCTCATAAAAGGAAAGCATGGCTCACGCTTATGGGTCAAGCAAACTTCAAGCATTAAGATGCTTATTGACTTCCGTCAGGAGGAACCAGTTCTCTTAATAGAGCAGTCTGCGCTCCTTAGTCGAAGTGATTCCAATCCCCATCAAGGGGCAGAAGAGCAATCTCGTTTGAACTATAAAACATATGACGAAAAAAATGAATCCGTAACTTTTTCCGTTGAAAAAACTAACTCGAAGTACCGAAGCTATTCACAGAGTACAACTCAAATTCTGCGCGATCCAGTACCACAATTTTCCAAGTACTCTGAAAAACCAGGTTTTCCACGCCTCCGCAGCGGTAGTTTAAGTTTTGATGCTCTTTTTGCTTTAGCCCAAGAAGAGTGCCGCTTAAATAGTGTGGAAGAAATTAAAGATGGAAACTACAATGAAGGAAAACCACTTGCCCATTCAGTTTTTGAAACTGGAGAAAAATGGCATTATGTTTGGACGAGAGACTTATCCTATGCTGCAGACCTTGGGCTTTGCTTTACGGATCCCCATAGGGTCGTGAATTCACTCATTTTTAAAACGGGCCGGTTGCGACCGGAAGTTGCGCATAAAACAAGTTTGAACTTGGTAGAAAATGGTTTGCAAATTGTTCAAGATACGGGTACGGGTGGAAGTTGGCCCATTAGTACAGATCGTGTCAGTTGGGCTTTTGGAGCGACAAAAGTACTGGCCTATATCAAAGGCGAAAAAAGGCAAGCTTTTGCTAGACACGCTTATGACTCATTAAAAAACACTCTTGTTATTGATCGTAAGGCTGCATTTGATCAGGAAGATGGGCTCTATAGTGGTGAACAATCGTTCCTGGATTGGCGTGAACAAAGTTATTCGAAGTGGATTCTTGATGACTTAGCAAGTCTTGGTAGCGCCAAATCTCTTTCGACGAATGCTTGTCATTATCAAGCCCTTGCATTGGCTGCTAAACTGGCCAATGAGTTTGGCGACCACAGTAGCCATAAGCAATTCGCAGAATGGGCTAATGAATTAAAACTTGCCATTAACGAGAAACTGTGGCTTGAAGATGCAGGTCTCTACAGCAGTATTACTGCTGGACATCACGATAGTGCCGCTCTTCATAAATTTGATTGGTTAGGGCAGTCACTGGTCATTATAACGGGTATTGCAGGCCCAGAACGTGCACAAAAAATCATGCAAAACTACCCCCATGGCCCTCTGGGAGCGCCTGTCATATTTCCCCAACAACCTGATGTTTCTGTATATCATAATCGCGCCATTTGGCCATTTGTGACCACTTATGGTCTTAAAGCGGCAGCACGCTCAAAATGCAGTGATGTGGCTGATCGAGCTTATGAAACGCTTATTCGCGGAGCAGCACTTAACCTTTCAAATATGGAAAATTTAGAATGGTTATCTGCTCAGCCCCTTCTTCTAGACACTGCCAACCCGAAACTGATAGGGCCAGAAATCAACTCAAAGCGTCAGCTCTGGTCAGTTGGTGGTTATATAGGCATGGTTATGGACACTCTTTTTGGTTTGAAAGTGAAGGATGCAGGCCTGAAATGTGAGCCTTTTATCACATCAAGATTACGACGATCTTACCTAAAAGAGTCTAATAAGATAAGCCTACTCAATGTTAATTTACGGGGGAAAAAAATTGATATTACGATTCATTTAGCAGAAATCAATAACGATCAGGGTTATTATCCTGTTGTCAGTACGAGCCTTAATCATCGTAAAGTCAATTCAGGAATCATAACTTGGGATTCTTTGCTTGAGAATAACACTATAGAGGTCACTTTAGGCTCCTTAAAGAGAGATTCTCTGAAAGCAAAGGTGCTAAGTGGAGATCCCTACTCGAAAGATGCTGCTCACTTATTCGCTCCTAGAGTGCCTGAAGTAGAAAGCATGGAAAGAATCAATAATAAAATACGACTTAAGATTGGCAAGCAAGAGCGCGGAGGGCTTAGCTATAAAGTTTATGTAAATGGGAAAGTCGTAGATAGCACATTACAAACTCGCGCATCTGATGTGAATGGAACTGTCATATCCTTAGCTAATCGGCAAAAAGGCTACTTGAGTGTTGTTGCTTTCGATGAAAGGAAGCAGGTCTACTCTCATCATTCTAAGCCAATAAGCCTCTCACTCGCAAAAACAATCTATGTTGATGATGCACGGGTAACAGCAAAGCCAGGGCTGAAATTAAGCAATGGGCCTACACCGTATTTATCGAACTGGGGTAAAACAGATGAGCGCTTACTCATTAAAGACATCCATATTTCAGAGAGTGGCAAATACTCTTTTCAGTGTCTGTACCGAAACTTACAACATAGAATTAATCTGGGGATTACAAATGGAGTGAAGAAGGCCATGCTCTTGAACTCTAAGGGCGACGTAGTTTGTGAGCGCATTATCCAAATGCCACATACAAAGAAAGAGGCTAGTCATAAGTGGCACCTTTCAACGCCTCTTATTACAGATCTTAAAGCTGGAAAATACAAGCTTGTCCTTGAAGATTATATCAATATGAGTTACCTAGACACAAACGAAAGTTATGGCTCATCTGGCGGTATTGATGGTGCAGTTAATTGTATTGATTTGAGAGGCTATAGTATAAGTCATATCAAAAACTGAGGATAGACAAGACTGGAAGATGCGTTTACTTTAGCACAAACTCTATCAGATTGATTTTCAATCAAATAGGGTGCGATCAACAGGCCTTTGAATTAAGATAGATCAATCTCAATTCCATATTTCTTAGTTGACTTGGCTGATAAAGGATATAATAGTCCGATGCGCATTTATATTCCAATCACTATTATTTTCAGCTTCTTTCTGGTCTACATTCTTTATGGAAGTGTAAGGAGCACCAATAATATCGAGTTTGATGTTCAAGCAGATGGCGATAAGGAAATGACCCTCAGTACGACAGGTTTGGGAATTGGTGTGATCCCCACTGCGAACCTGCATGTTGACGGGAATGTGATTATTTCAGAAAGCCTCACCGTGGGTTCAGCAACAGCTGCAAGTGCTAACTTGTATATTAGTGGCTCAATATCTATGAGTTCTGTGTCAGTAAGCTCCAGCGCCAATATTTCAGGGAGCAGTATGTATTTTGCTTCAGCAGCAAGTTCGAATGTAATACTGAATTTGCCCTACGCAGGTAATTTTATTGGGCAAAAGATCACCATTAAGAAAACAGATGGGGACTATAGTTTATGGGTCACGGGAGGTGGTAACAATATCGACTCCATGGGCGTTCTTGAATACGTGTCTGACACTGGTGCATACCCGAATGTGGAATTTTTAAGTGATGGTAGCCAATGGTATATAATATCGAGTAGCCACTCAGCTTCGACCTTATCTTCAGCAAATTTACTTGCTTGGTATAAGCTTGATGAGACTTCTGGAACTCAGGCAACAGACTCAAGTGGTCGGGGGAATCATGGCACACTGGTTGGAGCAGCATCTTTCGCCTCGGTCACAGGCCCGGGCAAGGTCGGTACAGGCTTAGTTCTTACTGGCAGTGAGTATATAGATATTGGAGAACCCTCCGATATTGAGTTTACTGGCGAAGATTTTTCCATTAGCGCTTGGGCTAAGACAGACTTTGACGATAGCTGGATGAGGATTGTTGGTGCCGATGTGGGAGGTGGCAATTCAATGGGTTATGCCCTCAGAGGCAAAGAAAATACGACTTCTAAATTTAGTTTTCGTTTCACAGGTGCAACGAGTGATTCTGAGTCTTCAAGTGCAGCGACAGATACTGGTTGGCATCATTTAGTAGGTATTCATCACTCCGGTAATAATTATTTATATCTAGACGGGGAGCTAGAGGATTCAGATAGTGCAAGTGATACTTCTCCAGATTGGGCGAGTATTGGAACTATAAGTATAGGGAGTCGGCGTGGCAGTAATAGCTACATAGGCACTATTGATGATGTGCGCTTTTACAATAAGGTTTTAAATCAAGGTGAAATAGAGGCTTTGTATTTACAGGGCAGGTAGTTTTATCTTTTTTGGTGGTAAACCCGCAGGCTTTTAGGCTCCAAAAAATTATGCCTTGCTTTGGGCTGCTCAATAACTTTGCCATTATCATAAATAAGCTCAATGCCTGAGCTTGACATAGAACTCAAAACTTGATCCATGGCAACTTTCTTCTTTTCGTTAGAAGAGTTTAGTAAGATAAGCGTCGCTCCTGCTCCCTCACCACGTTTCAATGCAAAGCAACTCTTTGTGTCCATCCCCTCGATTTGTAAGACTTGAGATTGACCATAAATGAGTGAAGGGAATTGTTTTCTGAGAGCGATAAGCTTTGAGAGCATGGCAAAGGTTTTGGATCCTTTACGGTGATCAAAATGACGTTGACCTTGACGATCGAAAAGGGTTAAGCGCCCGGTTTCACTATTTTGCTTGCGATGAGCAACATGATCTCGCATAGAAAGTTCGGAGCCGTAGTAAATACACGGGATTCCCTCAAATAGAGCCAGAAGACCCAATGCAAGGTCGTGATTCTCTTGTGGGATGTCACGGACCAGAAAGCGATTTAGGCCATCGTGGTTATCGATAAAGTTAATTTGAGTCTGGCGAATCTCCTTTGCTGTGAGTGCATCAAAGTCTGGTATTTTGGAATACATTGATTCAACAAAACCTTTAAGAGCTTCAGCTGAGCCTTGTGTTTTTTGTCTTAGAACATCACGTACGGCCCAAGTAAATTTAAAATTAAGTAGAGAACCAATAGATTTTTCTTTTTTATCATCAGTCACTGAATAGTAAGTGAGGTCATCATAAGTATTGGCATAGACTTCACCAAAGAAAAACACTTTATCTGCTTTAGCTCCTAAGCGGGCTCTTAATTTTGTGCAAAAAGCATCCCAGAATTCTTTATGAACGTGTTTGACTGTATCGATGCGTAAACCATCCACGCCAATATCTTCAATGTAGAAACGATAAATTTCAACAAATTCATCAACAAGGCGATCAAAGTGTAGAGTATTAGGCGAGGTGTTGATGGCCCTAAGTGAAAAGAAATCGCAAAACATTTCTTCGCCATTATTTTTGCCCAGGCTATCGCGGTTAAAGCCTTTGCCCCAGTAAATATCAAAATTGCGTAAGACTCCAGTGGTGGTTAAGGTGTTGCCAAATAATCTATCTTGTCCCATGGGCCCGGATAATCCATCGACACCCCAGCTTTTTTCTTTGGCCCAGCGAGCGTGACTAAGGTAGCTGCCATCTGTGGAATAAGGTGGTAGCCATTCGCTTGCCTTGCCTTCGTGTTGCTCACTTTTGTCAATATCGTAATAGAAAAGAGGGCCTATGTGGTTGCATACGATGTCTTGTACGATTTTTATGCCATTTTGATGGGCGAGTTCGATCATGTCTTTGTAATGCTCGAGCCTGCCTTCTTTTCCTTCAGGGTAATATTTTCCAGAAAGACTGCTTTTACTTGTGAGGTGGGGGTCGATATCGAGAAAATCCTGAGCCCAATAACCATGATAGCCTGTTTTAGGCCCGTCCTTGTCGTGTAGTGAATACCAGGAGTTCCTGACTGGAGGCGTAATCCATAAGGCAGTGACTCCAAGGTCCTGGAAGTACCCATTCTTTATGGCCAGCTCTATGCCACGAAAATCTCCACCATGATAGAGATCGATGTTTTCCTGCTGAGCATCATAAAAATCGGGAGAACAGTTTTCTGGTATGTTATTATCCTGATCGCCGTCATGGAACCTATCAGTCATCATAAAGTACATGACCTCTTCTTGCCATGAGCGTTTTACGCTTGCAGCTTCACTCTGCCATACTCCTGCCAAAGTGGTAAAGGTGAGTGCGAGGGCCATAAGCCTTAAGCTCATGTGCTTGAGATATGATCGAGATTGTTTGTTCATGTTGATGCTTTCAGGTGGTTGAGTTAAACGACTGCTTGTACGCTTATGTCTTCAATTTGACCAGGTTTTAGAGTGAGGTCTTGTTCGTAAATTCGTATGCTTATCTCTTTATCGCCACTCATTTCAACTTTGACCGAAGCTTGGTCGACGCGAATATTGAGCAGGCAATTTTTATAGCTTATTTTAAATTCGAAGGCTTGCCATTTTTGAGGAATTATGGGGGCAATGTGCAGTTTGTCGTTAGCAATACGCTTGCCGCCAAAACCTTCGACAATTGACATCCAAGTTCCTGCCATACTGGTGATATGTAAGCCTTCGTGGACTTCGCAGTTATAATCGTCCAGGTCAAGGCGAGATGTTCTTAAATACATTTCATAAGCCTTCTCTGTGCGTCCAATTCGACACGCGAGAATGGAATGGATGCAAGGAGATAGGGATGATTCGTGTACGGTTTTTGGTTCGTAGAAATCAAAGTTTCTACGAATGGTTTCAATATCGAATTCTTCTTCAAAAGCATAAATTCCTTGTAGAGTGTCAGCCTGCTTGATGAAACAGGAACGAAGAATTCTATCCCAAGACCAGTGTTGGTTGATGGGGCGTTGGCTAGAATCTAGCTCATCTGCAATAAGCTGTTCTTTGTCCAAGTAGCCGTCCTGCTGTAAGAAGACTCCTCGTTTTTCGTCAAAAGGGAAGTGTAGATTTTCGATGATAGATTGCCAATGGGAAGATTCAGTCGTGCTATTGAATGAAAGCTTGGCTAGGATTTTGTTGCATTGATCACGATTGATAGCTTTAGCTTCCTCAATTGCGCTAAGGGTATAAATCATACACCATCTAGCAATGCGGTTGGTGTACCAGTTGTTGTTGATATTGTTTTCATACTCATTAGGGCCAGTCACTCCGAGCATAACATAGGCCGATTTTTCTTCGGACCAGTGAATGCGCTGTGACCAAAAGCGAGAAATGCCGATGAGGACTTCGAGGCCGCCGTCTAAGAGGTATGATTTATCTTCAGTGTGACGGATATAATTATGGATCGCATAAGCAATGGCACCATTACGGTGGATTTCTTCGAAGGTGATCTCCCATTCATTGTGGCATTCTTCTCCATTCATCGTTACCATGGGGTAAAGGGCGGCGCCATTTGTGAAACCTAGTTTTTCTGCATTTTCAATGGCCTTGTCGAGTTGTCGGTATCGGTATTCAAGTAGCTGTCTTGTGACTGATGGCGGAGCTGTGCAAAGAAAGAAAGGTACACAGTAAGCTTCGGTGTCCCAGTATGTTGCGCCGCCATATTTTTCACCAGTAAAGCCTTTAGGGCCTATGTTAAGGCGAGGATCGTCGCCAGTATAGGTTTGGTGAAGGTGAAAGATATTAAAGCGAATGCCTTGCTGAGCTTCTGCATCACCTTCAATGCGAATATCACAATTTTGCCAAGTTGTGGCCCAAGCCTTTGTGTGAGCCTCTAGAAGGGCTTCGTAACCGGTGTTCTTCGCTGTTTGTGCTGAGATGTTCGCTTTTGTGATGAGTTCATCTTTCTTGTGATTGAGTGAGCTTAATACACTTACATATTTCAGCAGAGTCATTGTTTGGCCAGCATCGCCCTTTGTTTCGAGCTTAATAGCTGCAGAGCTGTCAGTGGCGATGCCCTCTGGTTTTGCTTGGGCACCAAGAAGCTCGTAAGTAAATCCATAGGCACAGTGAAAGTCTAATTTATTCGTTTTTGAGACTAAGCTGGCTGATTGTTTATCTGAATAGGTTTCAAGTGGAGTCCAAAAGGACTCGCCATAATTAGAATCCTCATTTCTCACATCACCTTCAATAAAAGGGACGAAACGTATATTTGCTGAGGTTTCTAGGGGAGTGACTGAATATGAAATTGCGGCATTATTTTTGTCGGCCATGGAGATGAAACGTTCTGTCTCGACACGAACTTTAATTCCGTTGTTCAGTGTGGCAACAAAGCTTCGTGCAAGGGTTCCTCTTTTCATATCGAGGACTCTTTTGAATTCATCAAGCTTACATTTTGCTAGATCAAGTTCTTCGTCGTTTATGAAGACTTTAATTCCTGTCCAGTTTGGTGAGTTGAGGACTTTGGCGAAATACTCGGGGTACCCATTTTTCCACCAACCTACGCGGGTTTTATCTGGGTAGTAAACGCCAGCGACATAACTTCCTTGTAAACTTTCTCCACTATAACTTTCTTCGAAGTTTGCCCTTTGACCGAAATGACCATTGCCAAGGCTAAAGAGACTTTCTGAAGCCATATGGTTTTCAGGTGTAAAGCCCTCTTCAGTGAGGGTCCAATTATCTGTTTTTAAGTACTGATTCATGCGACCTCCCTGTCCATTTTTGTGATGAGAATATCTAAGCTGAGTTCATTAAAATTGGAGATAACCATATCAGCTCGGGCTAGTACTTCTGGGCTACCGACACCTACGCACTTCATGCCACCTCTTATTGCGGCTTCAACGCCAGCTTCTGCATCTTCAAAAACAATACAGTCGCTAGGAGCTACACCAAGTTGCTCAGCCCCTTTGAGAAATACTTCTGGGTCTGGCTTGGCATTAGAGACTTGGTTGCCATCAATGATGGCATCGAAATATGAAGTGATTTCTAAACGCTCAAGAATACTGGGCGCGTTTTTGCTGGCTGAGCCTAGCGCAATTCCTATTCCCGAAACCTTGAGAGCATCCAAGAATTCTTTAACTCCGGGTAATATATCATTAGGTGTTAATGTTTCGATATAGGAACAGTATATTTCATTTTTCCAGGAAGCTTCTTTGAGTTTCTGTTCATGATTCAGACCAAAACTCCCCAGTTTCATGAGGATCTCGAGGGAGTCCATGCGACTCACCCCTTTGAGCTTTTCGTTGTGCTCTTCGGTAAATTCGAAATTATACTTTTGGGCAAGTTCTCCCCAGGCCCGAAAGTGATATATTGCGGTGTCGACAAGGACTCCATCTAGGTCAAACAAACAAGCTTTCATCATGGCACCCTTCAGTAGTAAAAAAAGTCAAGATATGCGATTTCTTTCTCAGAATCTTTAACGACGAGTGACCTTCTCTCGGGACGGAGGAAGCAAATTGGCAGACCTTTTTTTTGAGTGTCCTTATAGAGGAGCTGCTGTCGTGGAGCAGAGAGAATACACTCTGCTCTAAATCCTTATTCGCTATGAAAAACTGTCTTTTGCTTGCTCTACTGGCTTTGCTCTTTACCACATCGCTCTTGGCAGAATCGGCATCGCAGATTCAAGGTGCGAAAGGTGCGAGTCAAGAAAAGATGGTGATTTATCAAGTATTTACTCGTGTTTTTGGTAATCGTAATACCACTAATCAGCCCTGGGGCACTCTGGAGCAAAACGGCGTAGGGAAATTTTCTGACTTTACGGACGATTGCTTAGAAGGCATCGCTGAGTTTGGCACAAGTCATATTTGGTACACAGGCGTACTTCACCATGCCCTCATAAGAGATTATAGCAAACATGGCATCTCAGATGATGACCCAGATGTTGTGAAAGGACGTGCTGGTTCTCCTTATGCCGTTAAAGATTACTACAATGTAAACCCTGACCTTGCAGACAATGTGGAAAAGAGATTGGAAGAATTTGAAGCCCTCATTGAAAGAACGCATAAGCACGGCATGAAGGTGATGATCGATAT
>JADGBV010000259.1 GCA_015231345.1 Planctomycetota bacterium | reverse complement strand
AGATGATTCAGGGTATACTACGTTGTGAGAATAATTGCAGAATCGAACCTAATCATGTAAATCATGTGAATCCTGTCAAAATTTGATTCTTTTTAATTGGGCCAAGCCATAGTCGTCATTCCATACCGCACGATTCTTTATCTTTCATAAGAATTGTTTTAGTTTTGCTAAGTACTTACCATCCCTGTTAATTTTGCTCCCAGTATTTACGGGTTGGGTTCTTTTCTGGCAATTCAAAGTTATCTGTCCTAAAAGGCCCTGCTGGCAAATCATTGACTCCCACCAAGTTCACATCAGGGTCATTACTCCAGCCATAGCGAACGGCTACGGGTTCTTTGATATCTGGATGTGAAACAATGACAGTCGAACCTTCAATTTTGGCTTGAGCTGGCAAAAAATTATGGTCGGAGCCGCAGATAGTAAATTCCCTCAAAGGCCCATCGCCTCTACTTCTTAGTCCCTTCTCAGCATGATCGAAATGAATGACTACACTGCCATTCTTGACTTCGCTGCTTTTATACAAAGGGAATCTGAATTCGATATCATGCCCGTACTGCTCTCCAAGTGCCATGGCAGCCAAGCGAAGGCCCAAGAATCGTTTTGTTTTGGGGTGTAATCCCGCTTCGCCTTTATCCACTCCCACGATCATATTGACGTTTTTCATCTTTTGGGCCGTGAGCATTTGAGATTCACGTGTGATGGGATTTTCACGCCTATCATGCGTTGCCATCTTTGGAAGTTGCACAAAATAGAAAGGCAAGTCAGGATTAGCAAAAGCCTTGCGCCATGAGCTAATCATAAGAGGCAGGTATTCCCTATAGAGGAATGCGTCTTGTGTTGTCATGGAGTTACGTTCACCTTGATACCATAAGGCTCCCCGAAAGGTAAAATGGCGAATAGGGTGAATATTTCCATTATAATATAATGCTGGATAGCGAGCGTAGAATTTTGGAGGAAAGCCAGCTTTTTGCTTCGCTTTCTTTTTAGCCAACCACTCAGCATATTCTTTTTCATAGGTGGTCTTCATTGTATCGAAATTATCCCTAGCTTTAATGCCATGGTCAAGATAATCTTTGTATTTTGGAGAAGTCGTAAAGGCTTCTAAAGGTGTCCAGTACTGACATTTTGTTCCTCCATCAGCGGCCAGTGACATGCCAACGGGAACGTTAAGAGTCTCTTGCAAGTGACGCGCAAAAGTATAAGCGACCGTACTAAAAAATTTACGATCCTTTTCACCCAGATCCATAACCCAATTAGCAGAATAGGATTCTTCTGAGGCTAATTTTTGAACATTGCGTCTTTGCTTAAAAAGGCGAAGCTGATCATTGGCTGGGTATTTCCTTGCTTCCTCCCAACAAGTTGACCCCATAAGTGTCCACTGCATATTAGACTGCCCAGAGGCATGCCAAACTTCACCCACAAGAATATTTTTGACCACAAGTGTGGACTGCCCATCTTCAACTGTCATGGAGCGCCCTTCAGAGGAGGCTTCCATTGGCTTCAAAGCGAGTTTCCAAAAGCCATCTTTCTTAGCCGTGGTTTTTTGTTTCTGCCCAGCAAATGAAACCGTCACTTCTTTACCAGCATCACTCCAACCCCAGATATTAACGGGACATTTTCTTTGAAGCACCATATTCTCCGAGAGAATATAAGGAAGTTTTAACTCTGCCTGAAGTATCCCCACCAAATTCAATAGGATAAAAACAAAAAAGAGTGATCTTGTGTGATTCATAAGATGTTTACCAGAAATATTTACCAGATATAGTACTTAATATTATTCTAGAATAACTCAATAATTTGTTTGAGCCCAATATTGTGCCAGAATCCTTAATTCCCGCTGTGAAAGCCTAAAAAATAAGGATTTCTATTAGTCATAAGATCAATTCTCTGGCCGATAAAAGGGAAATAATTTTACTTTTAGAGCCCAATCAGTCCATTGTGATTCCATAGACTTCACCATTTCCACATTGGTTTTGGCCAGATCATTGGTTTCACAGCGATCCTCTTCAATATTATAAAGCTGCCATACTCCTCGGGGGTCAAAACGGGCTCTAACTAATTTCCAGGGGCCTTTCCGAATAGCGCTGGACTTGAAATGGTCAAAATAAATTGTACGTTTCAAGAGATCATCGCCTTCGAATATTGGCACTAAACTCTTCCCCTCAACTGGGGTAATTTGCCTGCCTTCATACACTTCAGGGTATTTTGCCCCTGAAGCCTCACAAATTGTCGGCATATAATCCATAAGGTGAATGGGGGTTCGCACCCAGCGATCTGGATTTTTAATCCCCTTTGGCCAATGAGCAATCATAGGGCTGCAATTTCCACCTTCGTGATTAAAATGTTTGTACAATCGCAAAGGAGTATTACTCATACATGCCCATGCACTCCCTACGGACATCTCCTTACAACCCGGTAAGCCCATTTTTTTAAGGTCTTTTCCCTTATGTAGAATGTACTCTCCCATACGGGAACCGCCATCAAAACCCAATGGTCCCCATTCATAACAGGCGCCATTATCACTGGTAAAAAGAATAAGAGTATTCTCAAATTGCCCCAAAGCTTTAAGCTGCGCGACAATCTTCCCAACTCCTTGGTCAACATGATCTATCATGGCGGCAAAAAGAGCCATGCGGTAAGTAAGATCTTCCCTCGTGTCTGCATCGAGTGAATCCCATGGAGGATTGGGTTTGCCGCCATAACCATTATCTATAGGCCCCATTTTTCCTTTTGGATCCTTAGGCACCAAGGAAAGAGCCGGAAGAGTCCATGAGTCTGTCGCCAGTCCAATCTTTTTTTGACGCTCAAATCTCTTCTCTCTTAAAATATCCCAGCCTTGACGGTACCTTTCGAGGTATTTATCACGAGTTTTAGCTGGAGCCTGGAGAGGGAAGTGAGGAGAAGAATGTGCCAAATACAAGAAGAAAGGCTTCTTCTTTTTCACTCCTTGATCAATAAACTCCATAGCATAGTCCGTGAATACATCGGTGGCATAGAAAGTCTCCCTCGTGTAAGAGAGCTCTTCTTTTCGTCCTTCAGGAAGACGCTGATAACCTCTAGAACCTTTTGAATTAAAAGCCCACTGGTTTTTTCCGTGAAAATCCGTATAGCCATAATATTCATCGAAGCCGCGATTCTCTGGAGAAGCCGCCTCACCTTTCCCGACATGCCACTTACCCACGCCATAGGTATTATAACCCGCTGTCTTTAAAACAGTGGCCATGGTTACACACTCTTGATTTAAATGGCCTAGATAAGCCGGGCCTTTAGCTTTCGTTTGATCCCTACCGGTAAAATCTGCCAATCCTGTTTGATGAGAATAGAGACCAGTTAATAACGAAGCTCGCGATGGACAACAACGGGCAGAGTTATAGTTTTGTGTAAAACGAATTCCATTCTTAGCTAGAGCATCAATATGAGGAGTATCGACTTCGCCCCCAAAAGAACCCAAATCCGAGTACCCCATATCATCTACCAAAACAACAATCACATTGGGCTGGTCTCCAGCTGAGACAAAGGATAGTTGGCACAGGAACACCAGTAACAGCGCTAAACCATGACATTTTTTATTCATTTTTTGAAATTTTGACATATCAACACCTCTCATAGATATCATCTCTTATAACTGAAAATTACAATAATTTTATTCTTTCATCTTACTTATTCATGATCAGAACAAAACCTGCCATAAAAAAACATTTTTATTTTTATTACTCGAAAGCAGCAGTGAATCCCCCTGTTCTTAGCATCTTTATTTCCTACCTTTTGCTGTTTCTTATCAGCAACATTAACAAGAATTTACCTATTACGGTTAAAAAGCGAATATTTAAAAGACTTTTGCCAAGAATCAGCTCCGGAAAGAAATAAATCTACCCATTGAAAATAGCTACTTGAACCATCAGCCATCATAAAATTCGCATAACCTTCATTTTCATGGCATAACAAAGCTGATTCTGGCGGATGATAATTCCATGGTGGATTATCAATAAATGCTTTATAGTAAGTTACAGCATGAATGCCTTTATCCCTACCAAGTCTATTATATATTTCATCCCACCAAAGTTCTCCTAACATAACAACTTCTGAGGGAGATGTCACTTCATGAGTGTAAACACCACCGTGAAAGAGACCAGTCTTTGCTCCATAACTATCAATGGCTACTGCCCCAGAATAACTTTTCTTTTTAGAGAAATGTGCATCCCCTGCAGTGTCAATGGTAAAATCCTGAGTACTCGAAGGGCATCGAAAAACAGCTAAATCATTTTCTTGCTCAACTGTAAAGGAGGCGTAAACACTTGGCCATTCGTCATAACCTAAATAGACAGCAATCATCCGATCCCAATCTAACTGCTCGTTATAACTAGCATTTGAATCTCCCTTTTCAGGGTAAACATTATGATATTCGTCAGTATACATAGAAACAGCAGTATATATGTAGTTTTCGTTAATGGCACACTTCATCAAGTTTGCTTTTTCAATAGCACTTGCTATGGATGGCCTCAGGAGGCTAACAATGAGTATCAGCATGCCAATAACGACAAGCAATTCTACTAATGAAAATTGAGAAGTCTCAATTTTCTTAGCCTGCTTTTTAACACTTGATTTTATTCTCACAAAGCCTCATATTTTTATGATTCTAACAACCCTACCACCCGCATTAACGAAATAAAATGATTATATCAGCAAGGTGTGCTACAAATAAGTACACCTTATTAATCAAAAACAACTCAATTATTTTTGAAATGATCATTTAACAAGCCCCCTAAACTCTCATAGCTTGAGTTGACTCATTACCAAGTAATCGACTCCTCACCAATGCCCACATCAATATACTGACTTTCTTTACGATTTTTCACGTGAATAGTTATAATATTTCCTTTTTCCTTAAGTGTTTTGGCAACTTTTACAGGCATGGGGTAGTTTGTATGTCGCGTATTATTGCCTTTTTTCAAGTCCAAAGCTTGTACGCCATTCACGTAAACAGCAGCATCTTCATCATAGGCAATACGGATCACAGGCCGTTTAAGAGGAAATTTGGGTAAATCAAATGAGCGTGCGACCCATATTTCTGGAGTTTTCCATTCCGTTTTGATATGAATTGTTGAATTTCTATGCTTTTTAAAGCCGATTACTCCCTCAGCTTTTAACCATAATGATCGATCCGCATCTGACATATACCAATTCGAAGCAGGAGTTTTCAAAGTATAAAGGTATTCTTGAGGCTCTTTTTCCGAAGTGGGCACAAGACTTTCATATTTCGGAAGTTCAGGGAATTCTTGCTTAAGCACAGCATTGCGAATAAGCTCAGGAGTCATTTTTATGACTTTTCTATCGTAGGTAAGAAGTCCGTTAATTTCTGCTTCCACATCAGTTAGTTGCGTGTACACCGCTGCAGACATCCCCAAGCGATTAGATATTTCAAAAACTTCTTTCCAAACTTTAACAAGTAGGTGCTCGTAATGTCTTTTATCAACAGCTGTTCCATACACTGAAGATGTCTTTTGATCAGGAATCCATAAATGATTATCTACGGAATAGCCAAAGCCACCAAACTCGCCACCAACACCAATGCGCGTATCGTCTGGCGATACTGTGGGGGCTTTCTTATAGGAATGTCGATCAATAACATCGCCACAAGCAGGTTGGTTATACCA
>JADGBV010000258.1 GCA_015231345.1 Planctomycetota bacterium | reverse complement strand
GGAGACTTCATTATTGTCCATATCGACGGCTAAATGAATAGGCGTCGGAGGGAAGAAACGATCCCCGTGTAAGTTGAGGGCTAGCGTGCTATGAGCCACAAAAACGGTTTCGAGAATCAAGCCTGGAGGAGCGGAGTATGTTTTGGCTACGGTGGCATTGCCCATATCGCTGCCGACAAACATCTCAAGACTATCTCTCACCATAGGATGGTCCCATGATAAGTAGTGGACGTCGTCTCTTCTAAGAGCAAAAGGCCGGTGAAAGGTGACGACCATACCTTGATCGTTAAAGCCTGGGAAAGGTCGTGAGTAGGATAGACCAGCTGTGAGTTCATAAGTGCGAAAATCTATTTCCTCGCTATTTACCCCGCAACGGTCATAAGCTTCAAGCATAAACTCTTCCAAGTTGGGTTCGTCGTCCATATCAGCCACTTCTTCCGATATGGCCTCAGCGAACTTCTCATCGAAAGAGTTGTATTCTAAAAGGCGATCTCTTCCCGATTCCATTTCTTTGAGAATACTTTCCGTACGTAGCTGAGCCATGTCTAAAAGTTGCTTATAAGCTTCGGGATCATTGCTAGTGAGTGTGGGCAAAAGCTCTTCGCCAAATTCATCACTAATGGTATGGCAGCCATGCCATGGCTTATCAAAGGCATGTAAAGAGTATTCGTACCACTGAATAAGTCGTGCCAGGAGGCTTCCTTCAAGGTGTGGGGTATAAATGCCAATTTCAAAACCTTGGCCTATGCGGTCCAAGCGCCCTATGCGCTGTTCGAGCTGTTCTGGCTCTAGGGGAAGGTCAAATAAAATCAGGTGTCGAGCATTCTGGAAATTTCGGCCCTCTGCTCCCAGAGGTGAGCTTATGAGGCAAGGGGGGCCGGAGTGATCCAAAAAGAGAGCTGCTTGCCTATCTCGGTCCATTAGGCTCATGCCTTCATGAAAACGTGCTGCTTTAATGCGACTTCTATCCTGAAGAGCACTTGCGATGGCTTCGGTTTTTGTGGGGTTATGGCAGATAATTACAGCTTTTTCACCTTTATGGCTTTTCAAAAAATCACTCAGCCAAATAATTCTTGGGTCGCGGTCATCAAGGTGGCTATAAGTACAGTGGGCTTCTATGCCATGCTCATAGAGAAATTCTCCATCGAAGTCTTCTCGGTACTCTGCTGCATGTTGACTATCGAGCATTGTGGGGTGAAAGCTTCTTTTGGGAAAACCCCCGATGAGGTTGCGTACATTACGAAACATGAGGCGACCGATGCCATGCTGATCGAGCAGTTTGGAAAAAAGTTCCTGCCTTGCCGTATTATCATGATGGCATTTCTCTAAGAGTTCATCGAGGTCTAAACTACCAAAGAGGCGATGGAGAAGACTATGATGTTCGGGTGTTAGCTTTTCTTCTTTTTTGAGCTTATAGGCGATCTCTGCAATGGCTCGGTAAGAACTCTGCTCGTCCATATATTCTTCAAATGAATGAAAACGTGCTGGGTCAAGAAGTTGTAAACGACTGAAATGTCCTTTTTCCCCTGTTTGTTCTGGAGTGGCGCTGAGCAGTAAGATGTGGGGGCTTTTAGCAGCCAAGTTTTCTGTAAGCTGAAAGTTAGGGCGGCCTGGTTCGAGGTGATGAGCTTCATCGATAACAATCATGTCCCAGTCACTATCTTCTATGGGCACCTCGTTGGCGAGGTCCAGTGGGCAGATGAGAAGTTGGTCGGCCATGAAGGGTGAGTCAAAATCCTTCTGATAATTTTCCACATACTCTTTGTCTATGATACGTAAGCTGAGATTGAAGCGTGTATAAAACTCGGCGAACCACTGGTGGATGAGGGGAGGGGGAACGAGTACGAGCACTCTTTCGATGCGACCAGTCAGAAGCATGCGGTGTATAATGAGGGCTGCTTCGATTGTTTTTCCCAGGCCCACTTCATCTGCAAGAAGTATGCGGGCGTAATGTCTGCTGCAGACTTCGTTCGCGATGTAGAGTTGGTGGGGGTAAAGTTGAATGCGCCCCCCTAAAAAACCTCTCACTTTGGAGGAGGCTGAGTTGCTTTGAGATTGTAGGGCTTTGAGTCGTAAATTGAAAAGAGCTGGGGAGTCACATTGATAAGAAAATAAACGATTTTCTGGTGTGGCTAAGTCGATGGTGTGACACAAATCTTCTTCTGTCAGGCTTTTACCTTCGCCAAGGTACCTCAGTAGGGGACCATCATGCTCAATAACTTCGACTTTAAAAGAAAGGCCCTCAGTGCTTAGAGCTTGGCTGCCAATACTTAAGTTGGCTCTGATAAGAGGCGCTCCATCCATTTCATAGCGAAAAGTGGCGCCTCTAGCTGGATAAGCCACTTCCACATCTCGACCTTCAATATTAACGACTACGCCTATTCCTAGTTCTGGTTCAGCCTGACTGTACCAGCGTTGATTGAGAGCGAATTGGCTTGCCTGGGGCAAGGGATTTATAGCTTCTCAGTAACGCTGTTGATTTTATCTTGCATGCTTTGCTCTTTATCTGTGCGCGTGCCCAGCTTAAGAGTTGTGGTGATGCGGGGAACACCCATCTCATGAACCTGAGTGTGGCATTTTTTGACCACAGCCATCACTTCATCCCATGGGCCTTCTATGTTGGTTCCGTATGAATGTAATTTATAGCTTAGTCCGCTTGCTTCAATGACTTTCTCGCAGGCAGCGACATAAGATGATAAAGAGACGCCAACTCCTAAAGGTACGAGGCAAAGGTCTACAATAACATTCATGTGCTTTTCCTTAATTTTGAAAGTTTGCTAAGGTGTTTTTTAGCGACTGAGATTTATCCTCAAGGGCTTTTGCTTTAGAACGTACATCTGCAACGACATCTTCGGGCGCATTATCCATAAAACGGGCGTTGCCTAATTTTTTGTCTAGTTTTTGTAGGCCTTGCTCAACCTTAACGAGGTCATTTTTTAAGCGTTCGATTTGTTTGCTAAGATCGATCACACCGTCGAGAGGGAGAAAAACTTCGGTGTGAGCAGTTGCCTGCATGACCGATTTTTTAGGGCGAGCTTCGCTTTTAGGCAGTACACTTAGGTTTTTTACTTTGGCCAATTCAGCAAAATTCTGTTTTTGTTGATAATAATACTCACTTAGATTTTTGTCGTCCGTGAATAATACAGTGTTAACATAATCTTTAGGCTTAACGTCTACACTGGCTCGTAGGTTGCGGATGGCTGTGGTGACTTCGATGAAGAGGTTCATTTGGCTTTGGTCTTCTTTAAAATTCAAAGCTTCGTCATATTCGGGGTAGTCTTGTACAATTAATAAATCGTCTTCTGAATCTTTAAGGTACATCCACAGTTCTTCTGTTATATAAGGTGCAATGGGGTGAAGGATAGAAACGATATTCTTGAAACAGTGCCGTAAAACCTGTACGCGCCTAGCTTTAGCTTGGTCGTCGTCACCGTGGAGAATGGGTTTGGAAAGTTCGATGAACCAAGAGCAAAACTTGTGGTAGAGGAAAGAGTAAATGCTTTGACAAGCATCATCGAAGCGGAATTCATCCATGGAGTGGTTGATGTCTGCAGTAATAGTATTGAGCTCAGAAAGAATCCAGCGTTCGTGGTGACTCAATTCAGCTTTTTCCGGTAGACCAGGTTGGCTTTCATCAATAAAGGGTCTGATAAACCTGAAAGCATTCCAGATTTTATTGATAAAATTACGATAACCGCTGATTCTTTCAGGGTCCAGGTTGAGTGTTCTGTTGTAGCCCGAGCCTGCAGCTAAAGTAAAACGAAAAGCGTCAGCTCCATATTGCTCTATCATCTCGAGGGGGTCTATGCCATTGCCCAGAGATTTACTCATTTTTCGGCCAAGTTTATCCCTGACGATGGCATGAATATAGACTTTTTCGAAGGGGATATTGCCTGCTGATTTCATGCCCATCATCATCATTCTGGCAACCCAAAAGAAAATGATATCGAAACCTGTGACCAAAACAGTTGTGGGGTAAAAACGGTCAAAGCCTTTTTCTGCCATTCTTTCTTTATCGGGCCAGCCTAAAGTGCTAAGGGGCCAGAGTCCGGAGCTGAACCATGTATCGAGAACATCGGGGTCTTGATTGATGTCTTGGCTACCGCATTTTGAGCAGCTTTCGGGCGCCTTGTCAGCAGCGACTTTGTGTTCACATTGCCCACAGTAATAGACGGGGATTCGGTGCCCCCACCAGAGTTGCCTGGAGATGCACCAGTCTTTGGGTTCTCTTAGCCAAGAAAAGTAAGTATTTTCCCAGCCTTTGGGATAAAAGCGGGTATCGTCCTGCTCAACTGCCTCAACGGCCTGTTTTGCCATTTCTTTTACATTCAAAAACCACTGTTTTGAAACCATGGGTTCGATAATGCTTTTGGAGCGATCTCCATGGCCGACTTGATGAGTATGTTCTTTGATACTCACTAAAGCGCCTAATTCTTCTAGCTTTTCAACGAATTTCTCTCTGGCTTTTTTGCATGTCATGCCAGCGAACTCTCCGGCGCATTCATTTAATGTGCCATCAAGGTTGAGGATGTTTACGATGGGCAAATTATGCCTTTTTCCGATTTCAAAGTCATTAAAATCATGACCAGGTGTGACTTTAAGGCAGCCCGTTCCTAGTTCTCTATCGACATGTTCATCTGCAATAATTGGTATGGCTTTATTGATGATGGGGATAATGGCATTTTTGCCTATGAGGTGTTGGTAGCGTGGGTCTTCAGGGTGAACAGAAACAGCTGTGTCACCAAGCATGGTTTCTGGCCTTGTGGTTGCGACCTCTAATGTTTCTTCTGAGCCTTCAACTTGATATGTGATATGGTAAAAGGCTCCTTTGACTTCGATATGCTCAACTTCAGCATCGGAAATGGCGGACTGCAGTTTTGGATCCCAGTTTACGATATAGTCAGACTGATAAATCAGCCCTTCGTTGAAAAGATCTACAAAAACCTTAACCACAGCCTCATTAGCATCTGGGTCCA
The DNA here is from genome assembly GCA_015231345.1 of Planctomycetota bacterium. GTDB lineage: Bacteria > Planctomycetota > JADGBV01 > JADGBV01 > JADGBV01 > JADGBV01. Next base: position 714 of record JADGBV010000258.1, on the reverse strand, counting down.
TGGTGAAAAGGGAGTAGTCCCAGTCTGGGCTGGCGCCCATTTTTCTTTGCTGTTTGGCTATGATGCCTCCGTATTCTTCTTTCCAGTTCCAAATTTTCTTCAAAAAATCTTCACGGCTAAATTCGTGACGGGTTTTCCCTTCTTTTTCGTGAACCATTTTTTCCACAACTGATTGGGTGGCAATACCGGCATGATCCATGCCTGGGAGCCAAAGGGTTTCAAAACCTTTCATTCTTTTGTAGCGAATGAGGGCATCTTGTGTGGTGACATCGAGGGCATGGCCTGCATGAAGCATTCCTGTCACATTTGGGGGTGGCATCACAATTGAGAAAGTTTCGTTTTGTTTGCCTTTTCTGGGTTTGAAGTACTGGCCTTTTTCCCAGATATCATACCAGTCTTGTTCTACATCGCTTGAGTTATAGGTTGATGCTAAAACTTCCTGCTTGGACTTGGATGACATGTGTTTTTACCGGATATTACTGAATGGGCGAGCATATTGAAGGTATCCGGATTTAGTCAAATAGAGAGTGCTCGACCCTTTTTTTTTAAGGGCTTAGTCACCTCCGAACAAGTCGGAGGTGATCATAAGTGCTATTCTCTAGTAAAGAGAAGCAAGTTTGTTGTATCGAGCGTTATGCTCGGCACAGGTACTACATATTCTATTGCCAGCGCTTCTGCTTACAAAAACCGTGCTGCAGCGCAGGCAAGCTCTTT
>JADGBV010000257.1 GCA_015231345.1 Planctomycetota bacterium | reverse complement strand
ATATGAAGGCTCTCATTCATGCTCTGAAAATTGAACGTCATTTGCAACTTTGCGTTTTAGCCTGTGATCGCTATTCTCATCGTAATATCGAAAAACATGCGGAATTGGTTGAAGTAGCCTTAAGAGCTGATAATGCTAAATGGAAAGGGCGCTTTGAATTTAACTCTACAACCATGTCATTAACTCTTTCGGGGCCAAGCTTACGCAATATAGATGCTCAATATGGTTGTATTATTAGGTCATTGAATCCTCTTAGTTTGGTATTAGAGCGAACGGGTTTTGACTTAAATAATTTATCTGGATTATTGCTCCATTCTTTGCGTGTTGTAGGGCAAGATATCGATAACGTGAAATTTTTCAATGATTTACCTCTGCTGAAAACATTAGAGCTTCAGGGAGGTAAGCTGAGTCTAGAGGCTAGAGAAAGGATTTTGAAAAGTCCGGTGAAGCTGATTGAAATTAAATAAGGGTTAAAAGTCCGCATCGCAAAGGTCTTGTCGTGAGTATTCTTTAAGAATCCACCTTTCTGAATCTTAAATGAATCCATCGGCGAAATATTTTTATTTATTTATATTATTCATCTTCTCTCAAGTAGGCGTTGATTCTCTTTATTGCCAGCATATTTCTGAGAGTGTTTTTTACCAAGTCTATATCCGAGGTTATAAAGATAGCAATGGTGATGGTATTGGAGATTTTAGAGGATTAGCCTCAAAGATACCCTATATTAAATCATTAGGGATTGGTGCCCTCTGGCTAATGCCCGTTAACCGCAGTATTGATCGAGATCACGGTTATGCGGTGATTGATTATTATGATGTGGAGACTGATTATGGCACTATGGAAGATTTTGAGTACCTTCTAGATGTTTGCCGTAAACACGATTTGCGTGTTATTTTGGATATGGTTGTGAATCATTCCTCAATACAATCAGTGCCTTTTCAAGGATGGTATAAGGGTACATCACATGATGATTTTTTTGTTTCTCGGCCAAAAAATGATCCAGAATGGGTCAATCATCATGGGCACCCTGTTTGGCATCAATATAACCGAGGTTACTACTATGGCCTATTTCATCGTGGTATGCCAGACTTCAATTATCATAATCCTAAGGTTATTAACTATTTTGAGAAAATTCTCGATTTTTGGTTAGCCAGGGGTGTTGCTGGTTTTCGTTTCGATGCTATTCAGCATTTAGTGGAAGGTGATAGGGAACTCACACTGCATCACCCCCTGACTCACGAGGTTATTCGAAGATTCAATAAAGTAATAAGTTCTTACCCTAATACTTTTTCCGTGGGCGAGGTGACAGATAGCGCTAAAGGTGTTGATTATTTTGCACGTGAGCGAGAAGAGCTTGATTCGGTTTTTGATTTTAAATTAGCAGAGTCAATTGTCACATCGGTTAAGGAAAATGATCCTGCATCGTTAAACTCATATTTGAAAAACCAATTTCTACCTGAGCACAACCGAGCGGGCGGACATCGTTTTTCATTGTTTTTAAGCAATCATGACCGCTTTGCAGGTGACCGAGTTATGACACAACTTGCAGGAGAGGTGGCTAAGGCCAAACTTTGTGCACGTATACTCTTAACATTACCAGGGGTTCCCTTTATTTACTACGGCGAAGAAATAGGAATGACGAATTACACTGGTCGTGTGTCGAATGAAGATCATGCTTTAAGATCGCCAATGCAGTGGAGTGCAAAGTATAAGAGCAGTTTTACGATGAGTGAGAATTCGTATCGCCCTATTGCTCGTTCATATCAGCATATCAATGTCGAAATTCAAAATGATTCTAGAGAATCTCTACTCAATACATATCGTCGTATGATTGAAATGCGCAATGAATCCAAGGCGCTTAAGGGAGCCGAAATGTATATGCCAGCAGAAGTCAAAGCAGATAATCTTTTGGCTTATTGGAGAAAGTCGGGAGGTGAGAGTCTTTTGATCTACCATAATCTCAGTGCCAGTGAAATAGATATTGATTTGAATATGAATTGTTTAAATATGTTAAATGACAAAGGTCATTCCAAAGGTAGCAAGCTTAATCTTCCAGCATTTTCTAGTGCAATTTTATCAAAGGAGATATGATGACTCAGATTTTTATAATCAGTACAAGGGCTCGTATGAATAATATTTTTAAATCCATTTTATTTATCTTATTCAGTGCTAGCTGTAGCCTATTACAGGCAGAGAAACCAAACTTTCTCTTTATCACAGCTGATGACCTTGGTGTTGAAGTTGGATGTTATGGAGACGCGCAAGCTCGCACTCCTTGTATGGATCGCCTCGCCAAAGACAGTATTATGTTCACTCGTGGTTACGTCACTCAAGCTTCATGCAGTCCTTCAAGGAGCAGCATGTTTACCGGTATGTACCCTCATGAAAATGGCCACGTGGGTTTGGCTCCAAGTGGCTATTCATTAAAAAAAGGCATTAAGCTTATGCCGAACATCTTAAAAGAGGCTGGGTATAGAACGGGTGTTATCGGAAAAATACATGTCGCTCCAGAAGAAAATTTTCAATGGGACGATAATATGGGCAAGAAAACTAGGAATGTAACAAGTGTAGCCGAAAGAGCTCAGGCATTTATCGAAGCCACTAAGGAGCAACCTTTCTTTCTCATGGTGAATTACTTTGACCCCCACAGGCCTTTTGTTCATCAAAACAAGCAGGGGATTCCAGAGAATCCCTATAGTGCCGATGAAGTCAAACCCTTTCAGTTTCTAGGTGTGAATTCCCCTCAAGTCCGTGAAGAAGTCGCTGGTTATTATAACTCCGTAAGCCGTTTTGATGCGGGCTTAGGTCAGCTACTAGAGCTCCTTCGTGAAATGGGCAAAGATGAGAATACGATGATTGTCGTTATTGGGGATCACGGAGCTCCTTTTACTCGAGGCAAGGGTACGTGTTATGAGTCAGGTCTGCACATCCCATACCTTTTACGTATGCCTGCTAAGCGTCACGCCGGTAGAAAAATGGACGATTTTGTTTCTACCATCGATATATTACCGACCTTTATGGAAGCGGCAGGTTTAGAAATCGATCCACAAATAACAGGCTCATCATTACTCCCTTTGGTTGAAGGTGAGCTTGTTGGTAAATGGCGTCAAGAGATGCCTTGTGAATACACTAGCCATCATGGTGTCGGCGGATACTTCCCAAGGCGCTCATTGCGAACCGATAAATACAAAATCATTCAGAATCTTCTTGTTGGTGAACAAAACCCCCACCTCGGTATTGATAGTTGTTCTGCATGGAAGGAGTCAAGGGAGAGTAAGTATGCCGGCACTAAAGTCAGGGAAATGATGGATGTCTTTGCTAACCCTACTGAATATGAGCTTTACGATCTAGAGAATGACCCAGTCGAACATAATAATCTCTCAAGTAATCCGGAATATGCTAAGGTTTTGAAGAATATGATCAGCAAGCTCGATCATTGGCGCACGAGCTCTTCGGATCCACTTGTAAGCGAAAAAGCTCTAGCGGATTTGACTAAAGAGCACCGCGACCCCAATGGTTACTTCGTAAAGTATGGCAGTATCAAAGCCAAAGAGCGAAAAAATAAGAAGAAGAATAAAAAGAAGAAATGATGGAAGGTACAGATATTGGCTAATCCGAGGACGGAAAACTAGTATTACTTCCTCGGATTGCCCTGGATTACCCGCGTCTCCTGATTGCGACGGATTACCCGCGTCTCCTGATTGCGACGGATTACCCGATCGGCTATCAAAAGAGGGGCGAATGCAGGGCGCTGATGAGCTGGAATGTTTTTATTGAAGGGCAGTAGAAGGTAGATAGGGAAATTTTTTTTAGATAATTGGTGAATTCTGGACTAGAAGACTGAATCTGACTTATATCCTGTCGTCCGTGGATTCTATTTATCTACAGATTTTTCATTCCTCCTATACCATTTCAGAAGAAAATACTATGAATAAATTTAAACAACTAGCCGTTATTTTACTTGCCACAGCCTTTCCACTTATTGGTTTTGCTGCGGAAATGCCAAAAGAGCTCAAAGGAACTTGGATTCTAGACGCGAAAGCCAGCGAGGCCTACATCCAAACTTCTCCGAAATGGAAGCCCAAAGATGCGAAATATCTGCCCAAGATTATGAAACGAATGTCTCAAGTGCTCTACACATTTAAAGACGATTCAATCATTGCAGCCATGCGCGGTAAGGAACAAGCCTTTCCCATCACTTCAGTAGAACGTGAGGGTGAGAATTTCTTGTGCAAAGGAAATATCAAAGGGAAGGAGGTAACATTAACCGTTTCGTTGAGAAAAGATGGTGTGATCAATATTAAGTCATCCACAACCGATGATATGGATTACTATATCTGGAAACGCGGGGAATTGTCAAAGGAAAAATGACCTTCTGACGGATCACTTGCATTGGGTGTGGTCAAGGAAGCATTATGGGCAAATGTGATATCGGATCATAATTGAGAGTCATGAGTGTTTCGCTGCCGGGTTGCGTATTTGTTTTCACCACTCATGCCTTGATTATTTCAATCCTTAAGATATCCTTGGAAGAATACCCACATTTCAAAACAAAAGTATATGTCTCTATGATTGTTGGCGGGGTAGGCTCATGGCTTTTAGGTGCTGCCGGTATGTATTACGACAATGGCTATCTTATCTTATTTGCCTCCATAGGGTTTTGTGCAAGTATGACATATGCATTCAGAGCTCAGTTTAATATTAAGTGCCCAAGGTGCCAAACTCTGTGTGAGGATTACCAGGACCTGCAAGGTCAAACTCTAAAGGTATTTTGTAGTAATTGTAATAAAGTATGGGATGTGGGTATTTGTTATAATTCTTCATCTGATTGATCCTACATGTGTTTGAATATGGGTTGGGAGAAATAGTGGTATTTCTTTGACAAGTGGTAGGTTCGTTTCAAAGAAGCAGCTTAAAGGTATTTAATGCTTAATGAGTATATCGAGCCATTTTGCGAATATGTAAAACTTCCGCAAAACCGGGGATGTAGCCACTAACTGAGCATAACACCTGTTTCTTCCCCAGATTAGCACAAATTTGAGAATTAAAGAGAGCTACTTTAGGGCTAGTTCGTGCCTTTCGTGGTGAAGAAAAACTCAAATACAATGGGGATTTCCGATTGTCTGCGTAGTTAAGTTGTATTCGAAAATATGAGGAGATTTGAGGGATTGACTCTGACCTCAGGGGAGTGGTTCGTTGATGAACCAGCTTTTACCCTGAAGAATTGTTGCTACTTTGCCAAGCTTGAAGCAATATTAGGGTATGATGGATTGACGTCGACCTTTCGCAATTTAGGTATGACAATTAAGTCCATATCTTCCATGGGAATAGCGCCTAACAATGGTTCATCTCCCATAATCAATGCGCCTCCAAAACCAATTCGGTTCTTAAACTTGAATTGTATTGGGCCAGCGTAAGGAATAGCTTTATGAGAACCATCAGCAAGTGTAACTTCTTTGTGATCTATTGGCTCTAGTTTTAGTTGCAAAGCAACATGTTCTGGGAGGCACATATGCACGGCACCAGTATCGGCAAGTGCTCTAATCGTAAGAGCTTCGAGCTCAGGGTACTTTGGATTCGAAATTTCTAAATTTGTATATGCAATTCCCATATATTCTATTTTAGCAGGTAATAAGTAGTTTCAAATTATGAGATAAAATGAGCAGGGCAAACGCATCAAATCTACAGACTATGCCTCGAAATAATCTAACTGACTGT